>CAYOGU010000053.1:0-14605 GCA_964403345.1 uncultured Syntrophus sp.
ACGGCATCCCCGTCTACGAACGCGTCAGCGACGCCGTGGACAAACAGGGGGCCAACGTCTCGGGGATCTACACGCCGGCCGCCTTCGCTCCGGATGCGATCCTCGAGGCGATCGAGGCGGGGATCCGTCTCATTGTCTGCATGACCGAGGGGATCCCCGTGGCGGAGATGATCAAGGTGAAGCAGGCCCTCAAGGGATCGGGGGCGCGGCTGATCGGGCCGAATTGTCCGGGAATCACCACCCCCGGCGTGGGCAAGGTCGGCTTCATGCCGAACTTCATCCACCGTCCGGGGAACGTGGGGGTCGTCTCGCGGAGCGGGACCCTCACCTACGAAATGATCTGGCAGTTGACGAACCTCGGGATCGGCCAGTCCACCTCGATCGGGATCGGGGGAGACCCCATCGTCGGGCTGGGATTCATCGATGTCCTGGAGCTTTACCAGCAAGACCCGCAGACCGAGGCGATCGTGATGATCGGAGAGATCGGCGGGACAGCGGAGGAGGAGGCGGCAGCGTTCATCCGGTCCCGGGTGAGAAAACCCGTGGTCTCCTTCATCGCCGGGCGGACAGCCCCCCCCGGGCGCAGGATGGGCCACGCCGGAGCGATCATCTCGGGAGGAAAAGGCACAGCCGAGGAAAAGTTCAAGGCCCTGGAGGGGGCCGGGGTCCTGGTGGAGAAGAATCCGGCCGAGATCGGCCGGCGCGTCCAGGAGACCCTCAAGGCCAGGGGCGGCGCATGAACAACGGTGCGACACCGCCTCTGGAGCCATCGAAACATCAAGGAGCAATCATGGAACTACCGATCAATCCGTTCAAGCGCGCGATCCGATCCGGAAAGGCGCAGCTCGGCCTCTGGTGCAGTTTCCCGACCCATCAGACGATCGAAGTGGTGGCAGGCTCGGGATTCGACTGGCTCCTGCTCGACATGGAACATTCGCCGAACGACGTCGGAAACCTGAGCATCCAGTTGATGGCCGCCAAGGGAGGGACGGCATCTCCTGTCGTCCGGGTGCCCTGGAACGACATGGTGGCGATCAAGCGCGTCCTGGACGTCGGCGCACAGACCATCCTGGTGCCCTACGTGCAGACCGCCGAGGAAGCAGCCCAGGCCGTCGCCTACACGCGTTACCCGCTCGAGGGGCTGCGCGGCGTGGCCAGTCTGGTCCGGGCGTCGTATTACGGTCGGGTCAAGGACTACCTCAACAGAGCCAACGAGGAAATCTGTGTCCTGGTTCAGGCGGAGACCGTGAAATCGCTCGACAACCTCGAAGCGATCTGCAGGGTCGACGGCGTCGACGGGGTCTTCATCGGACCGAACGACCTCTCCGCCGGCATGGGACACCGCGGCAACATCCCCCATCCGGAGGTGCAACAGGCCATCGCCGATTCGGTCAAGCGCATCCGGGCCTGCGGCAAGGCGCCGGGGATCCTGGTCGGCCAGGCCGACGGTCAGCGCATGCTCGACATGGGCATCCTTTTCGTCGCGGTCGGCTCCGACATCGGCCTCCTGCGCACCAGTTCAGAGGCGCTGGCGGCCCAGTTCAAACGCTGATGCCCGGGGGCGGGGCCGGCAGGGACAAGACCGGGCGGAAGGCCGGGTAATTTTGGATTCTACCTTGACAAAGCCGGGATTCGCTGTTAGTGGAAGAAGGTGGTTTGCCTAAGATGATTTCCAGTGCATTTTGACGAAACGACGTTTTCTCAGAAAATGCAGGGGGATGTATGTTCATCTGGCTGTTTCACCGGATCAGCGGGGTCACCCTGATCGTCCTTTTCAGCATCAAGATCCTCACGAGTTATTTTCTCTTCACCAAGGACCAGAAGCCGGACTGGGCCCTGAGCCTGCACCGCCACCCCGTGCTGGACGTCCTTATCTTGGTCCTGTTCACTTTTCACAGCCTATACGGGCTTCGGACCATCGCGATCGACTTCGGTTACCGTAAGGAAAAGCAGCTCTTCTGGGTGGCGAACATCGCCGCGGCCCTGATCTCGGCGGCCTTGATCGTCCTTTACGTCAGGTTCTCGTAGACATGATCGATCACGACATCCTCATCGTCGGCGGCGGTTTGACGGGTCTTCGGGCCGCAGTCGGCCTGTGCGACGATTTCGACGTAGGCCTGGTCTCCAAGGTCTACCCGACCCGGTCCCACTCCATCGCCGCCCAGGGAGGCCTCAACGCGGCCCTCACCAACAACCCCGAGAGCCGGGACGACTCCTGGGAGAAACACACCTTCGACACCGTCAAGGGAAGCGACTACCTGGCCGACCAGGATGCCGTGGAGATCATGTGCAAGGAGGGCATCCAGGTCGTCTACGAGATGGAGCACTGGGGATGTCCCTTCAGCCGCTTCGAAGACGGCTCCATCGCCCAGCGCCCCTTCGGAGGCGCCGGCTATCCCCGCACCTGCTATTCCGCCGACATCACCGGTCACGTCCTGCTGAACACCCTCTACGAGAGAGCCGTCGCCAAGGGGGTCCGGATCTATCCGGAGTGGTTCGTGACCGCCCTGTGCGTCGATGAGGGCCGGTGCCACGGCATTATCGCCATGGATACCCAGACCGGTTCGCTTGTCCCTGTCCGCGCCAAGGTGACTTTCTTCGGCACTGGGGGCTACGGCCGGGTCTTCCAGCACTCCACCAACGCCCTGATCAACACCGGAAGCGGCATCGGGATGGCCTACAAGGCCGGTGTCCCCATCAAGGACATGGAGTTCGTGCAGTTCCACCCCACGACACTCATCGGCACCAACATCCTCATGTCCGAGGCCTGCCGGGGCGAGGGGGCATATCTGATCAACAACCAAGGGGAGCGCTTCATGCAGCGTTACGCCCCCAAGGCGATGGAGTTGGCCCCCCGCGACATCGTCTCCAGGTGCATCCAAACGGAGATCAACGAGGGGCGGGGGTTCGAGCACCCCCTTGGCAAGCACGTCCACTTGGACCTCCGGCATCTGGGGGCCCAGAAGATCCTCGAGCGACTTCCCGGTATCCGGAACATCAGCATCGACTTCCTCAACATCGACCCCATCCATGAGCCGATCCCCATCCAGCCCGGCCAGCACTACTCCATGGGGGGCATCGACGTCAACGCGCGCTGCGCATCCGAAATCCGCGGCTTCTATGCCGGCGGGGAGTGCTCATGCGTCAGCGTTCACGGCGCCAACCGCCTGGGCGGCAATTCGCTCCTGGAGACCATCGTCTTCGGGAAGCTGGCGGCGCAGGCGATCCGCGAGGATATGGCAAAGGATCCCCTGCCCTTGCCCGATGCGAGGCCCCTGATGATGCTGCAGGACGAAATCGAGGCCAAGATCGGGCGGCTGACCGAGCCCGGACGGACGGAGAAGGCTTACCGGATCCACGCCGAGCTCGGCGTCATGATGAGCGAGAAGGTGGGGATCTTCCGGACCCGCACGGAACTGGATGAGGCGCTCGGGACTCTCCTTAACCTCAAGGAACGGTATGGCCGGGTCGGCGTTTCATCGAAGACCCGCCACCTGAATTACGAGTTGATCAACGCCCTGGAACAGGAATACATGCTGGAGGTGGCCCACATGATCATCCTGGGAGCCATCCTCCGCGAGGAGAGCCGGGGGGCCCATTACCGGCTCGACTTCCAGGCCCGGAACGACCAGGACTGGCTCAAGCACACCATCGCCCGGGTCGGCCGGGACGGCCAGCCGGCCATCTCCTACAAGGAGGTGGTGATGACCCGGTACCAGCCCATGGAGAGAAAGTATTGATCAAGGCCAGCGCATACACATTCAAGATCCTCCGCTACGACGCCCAAGAACCGGAGGCGGAGCCCTGCTTCGCGACCTACCGGATCAGCGTCATCCCGGGACTCACGGTCCTGGCGGTCCTGCTCCGGATCCGCGACGAGATCGACGGGACGCTCGCCTTTCGCTGCTCCTGCCGTTCCGCCGTTTGCGGCTCCTGCGCGATGGTGATCAACGGCAAGATCGACCTCGCCTGCCGGACCCAGGTCGCCGCCTTCAACACCGACACGATCATTCTGGAGCCTCTGCCCAACTTCGAGATCCTGAAGGACCTGGTCGTGGACATGACCCCCTTCTGGCGTATGTACGAGAAGGTTCAGCCCTACCTGATCCGGGCAAACCCCGTTCCGGAGAAGGAGATCCCCCAGAGCGTGGAGGAGCGCAGCCGGATCGACCAGTTCGTCAACTGCATCCTCTGCGCCTGCTGCTACGGGGCCTGTCCGGTCCTGGCGAGGGAACCCCATTACGTGGGCCCGGCGGCTGCGGCCAAACTCGAACGCTTCGCCCTCGACTCCCGCGACGAGAGGCCCGCCGAGGTCCTGGAGCGCTTCAACGACGAAAAGGGTGTCTGGGCCTGCGACACGGTGTTCCGCTGCATCGACGCCTGTCCGAAGGACGTCCGGCCCACCGACGCCATTGTGGGCCTACGCAAGGCCCTGGTGAAGAACCGTTTCAAGAGACTCCTGGGAGGGAAAAAGTGAAACTGAAATTCTCCCTCGTCACGAGGCGGACCTTCCTCAATACCCTCTTCTTCGGCTGGCTCGCGGCCTTCTTCTCGGGGACCGTCTATGCCCTTATGCGGTTCGCCTTCCCCACGCTGGGAAAGGAGCCCGACTTTGTCGTCCTGAACTGGAAAGACTTCGCCCACATCCCCCCCAATTCGGTGAAACCCTTCCCCTGGGGGGGGACCGTCGGGCTCTGCTACAGGAAGGACGACGGCAGCATGATCGCCCTGAAGGGGGTCTGCAGCCACATGGAATGCAACGTGGCCTACAAACCGGCGGAGAGGCGCTTCTACTGCGCCTGCCACCAGGGATGGTTCGACGCCGACGGCCGCAACATCTCCGGGCCGCCGCCCAAACCCTTGGAGACCTTCGTGATCACCCAGGAGGGAGAGAAGCTGATCATCGCCAGGAAGGGGGTCAAGGTTGAACTGCCCAAGGCTTAGAGACTGGCTGGAGGAGCGATACGACATCGAGGGGATCAAGGGAATCGCCCTGAGCAAGTTCGTCCCGGAGCACCGCCACGACATCTGGTACTACACCGGCGGGGTCACCCTGTTCCTCTTCATCCTCCAGTTCCTCACGGGGATGCTCCTGGCCTTCTACTACGTCCCCCACGTGGACTTCGCCTACAAGAGCATTATCGAGATCGTCACCAAGCTGCGCATGGGCTGGTTTTTCAAGTCCCTGCACCACTGGGGGGCTCAGATGGCGATTCTTTTCCTCTTCGTCCACCTTTTCGGTACGCTCCTGATGAAGTCCTATCGCAAGCCCCGGGAGTTGGTCTGGGTGACCGGCTTCGTTCTCCTTGGGATCTCGATCTTCTTCGGCCTGAGCGGCTACCTCCTCCTGTGGGACGAGCGGGCCTTCGCCGCCGTGCGGGTAGCCACGGGCGGAGCCGGCGCTTTCCCCGTCGTCGGAGGGTTCATCAAGGCATTCCTCAGGGGAAGCATCGACGTGACGGGCGAGACGCTCCTGCGCTTTTACGCCTTCCACGTGGCGATCCTGCCGCTCGTCACCCTGGCCCTGATCGGCCTGCATCTCCTGCTCGTCCAGTTCCACGGGATGAGCGTTCCGCCCTCCCTGGAAAAGGAGAAGCTCCGGGAGGTCCCCTTCTTCCCGAACGTCTTTTACAAAGACCTGATGATCTGGCTGGTCGTCTTGGGCGTGGTCGTGACGTTGGCAGTCCTCTTTCCCCCCGAGATCGGCGTGAAGGCCGATCCCCTGGCCCCGCCACCGGAGAACATCAAGCCCGAGTGGTACTTCCTCTTCCTCCTGCAGACCCTGAAGCTTTTCCCCGGCTCCATCCTGGGGATGAACGGCGAAACCATCGCTATCCTGACCGTGTCCGGGGCGATCCTCTTCTTTTTCCTGATCCCCTTCCTGGACCGCAGATCCGCACGGGGCGAAAGGAGTCCCCTTTTCACCTGGATCGGCGTCTTCTATCTGATCTATTTCCTCGTGATGACGGCGGTGGGTTTTTTGAGCTGAGGAGGGCCTATGTGGACCGGACATCTCCAAAAACGCATGAAAAGGCTCCTGAACCGCACTCGACTCGCGGCCGCCGCTGCCACTGCCACCCTTCTTCTCTGGACGACCCCTTTCGGGGCCGCGGCGGCGGAGAAGATTGCCGTCTTCCCAGAGACGCCCTATGACGGCTACATCGTCTACGAAAGCCTGATCGTCTTCTGGGCCGCGATCATCGGCCTTGTCGTCATCCTCCGGATGAAGCTCAAAGAGATCGAACGGACCCAGTCCCTTGGGGCGGACCGGGAAGACAAAGACGCCCCGCTCCTGGAGTAGCCCCACCTCAATAACATTCGATAAAAAAGGCCTCCCCGGGTCGGGGAGGCCTTTTATTTTCCCTGTTACCGGCCCCGTACGGCTGCGAAGGACCCATCAGTAGTATCGGTAGCTCTTCACCTGCGTGATGTGCTTCGCCAGGCGCAGCACCTGCATGCAGTATCCGAACTCGTTGTCGTACCAGGCGTACAGGACGATGTTCCGGCGGTCGTTGGAGACGACCGTGGCCTCCGAGTCGTAGACGCAGGCGCAGGAGTCGCCGATGACATCCGTGGAAACCAGCTCCGTCGAGGTGGAATACCGGATCTGCTCGATCAGCGGTCCTCTCAGGGATGCGATTCGCAGGATCTCGTTGACCTCTTCGCGGGTGACGTCCCGAGCGACGCTGAGCGAGAGGATTGCCAGCGACACGTTGGGCGTCGGGACCCGGACGGCGTTGGCCGTCAGCTTGCCCTTCAGGCTGGGGATCGCCTTGACCGCTGCGGAGGCGGCTCCTGTCTCGGTGATCACCATGTTGAGCGGGGCGGAGCGGCCGCGGCGCATCTTCTTGTGGAAGTTGTCCAGGAGGTTCTGGTCATTGGTGTAGGAGTGGATCGTCTCAAGGTGGCCGCGGACGATGCCCAGCTCCCGCTCAATGACGCTCAGGACCGGCACGACTGCGTTGGTCGTGCAGGAGGCGGCCGAGAAGAGCCGCTCCTGGGCTGGATCGAGGTTGCAGGTCTCCTGGTTGACGCCGTAGACGATGTTGGGGACGTCCCCCTTGCCGGGCGCGGTCAGGAGGACCCGCTGGACCCCCTTGGCCTTCAGGTGCCGGCCGAGCCCCTCACGGTCACGCCACTTGCCGGCGTTGTCGATGAGGAGCGCGTCCTTGATCCCGTAGGCTTCGTAATCGGGATCTTCGGGCTGGGCGGCCGAGATGAATTTGACCACGTGGCCGTTGACGTACATCTGCCCCTTTTCCACGTCCTCGATGGCGATCCCCTCGAAAGGTCCATGGACGGAGTCTTTTCGGAAGAGGGAGGCCCTTTTCCGGATGTCCTCGGGCTTGCCGGGTCGGGTCACGATCGCCTTGAGACGGAGTTGACTTCCGTTGCCAGCCTGGTTGATCAACTCGCGTGCGATGATCCGGCCGATCCGGCCGAATCCGTAGAGAATCACGTCCGTGTGGTGATCGCTGCGGGGTTGGACCCCGATGAAATGGCCGAGTTTGGCCGACACGAAGGCCCTGGCGTCCCCGTCAAAGCGGCCCTTTTCGTCCAGCCATTCATTGTTGAGCCGGCCGATATCGATCCGGGCCGGGGCGATGTCCAGCTCCAGCATGGTTTTGGCCAGGAGCAGGGAATCGGCGATTTTGAGGGGCCTGTTGACGATGTTCGCCGCATAGGCGTGCTTGTGTAGGATGGAACTGGCCCCCCGGTCAAGGAGTTGTCGGCGGTAGATGATCAGTTCGATGCCCTTGTCGTACCAGAGCCGGCCGGCCACCTCGATGAGTTCGTTGGCGACCTTGGTGTCGTCGATCCAGCTTTGAAGGGTGGCTTCGTACTGATTGGAGGATTCACGGACCGAAATGGGTTTTTGGCTGTCCATCTATGCACTCCTTCTTTAAGGTATTGAGATCGGGGATTTTCCCGAGGACCTCTTATTTTTTCGACAGCTGAGCGGCCACCGATGCGGTGGCCTTGGCGACGGCCTCCTGGTCTCCCAGGTAGTAGTGGTTGAGGGCTCTCAGCCGTTCATCAAGCTCGTAGACGAGGGGAATCCCTGTAGGGATGTTGAGCTCCGTGATCACCGCATCGGGAATATCGTCCAGATACTTCACCAGGGCGCGGATGGAATTCCCGTGGGCCACGATAAGGACCCTTCTGCCCGCCTTGAGATCCGGCACGATCGCCTCATGCCAGTACGGAAGGACCCTTTGAAGGGTGTCCTTGAGCGATTCGCTGCGCGGCAACTCCTCGGGTTTCAGCCCTGCATAGCGCGGATCCCGGCCCGGGAAGCGTGGGTCAGTCTCATCAAGGACCGGGGGCGGAATGTCGTAGCTCCGGCGCCAGATGTGGACCTGCTCCATGCCGTACTTCTCGGCCGTGTCCCGCTTGTTGAGCCCCTGCAAAGCGCCGTAATGGCGCTCGTTGAGCCTCCAGGAGCGGCGGACGGGGATCCACATCAGGTCCATCTCCTCGAGGGTAATCCAGAGGGTCCGGATTGCCCTCTTGAGGACCGAGGTGTGCGCCAGGTCGAAGAGGTATCCCCTTTCCCTCAGGAGCTTTCCTGCCTGATGGGCCTCGCGGATGCCCTGCTCGGTCAGATCGACGTCGGTCCACCCGGTAAAGCGGTTCTCAAGATTCCAGGTGCTTTCTCCATGACGAAGCAAAACCAGATTGATCATCGTCTTTCTCCAGGTTGAGAGTATGGTTTGCGGTGATACAAGACGTTTCTCGATGTGAAACCAGCGGCAGTATGCCATATCCGGGCCGTTCCGGCAAGTGGAGAAAATATTAATGATTATCCATTGGTTAAAGAAAAGATCCCCATGGCGGAGCCAAAATCGGGCCCCAGAGATGTGACAACCGGCCGTCACATGGGCCGGCCATCAACCACAAAGGATAAGGGGGGAGTCTCCTCCCCCCTTTCTTCACCTTTTTATCCTTCAGGCAGGTCTGGCTGTGGAGAACGTCGCGGTCCTCAACCGCCGTACACCAGCGACGGCAGCCACAACCCGAGCTGCGGGAACATGTAGAGCAGAAGGATCGCAAATACCTGGATGGCCATGAAGGGCAGCATCCCCAGGAAGATCTGGTTGAGCGACACATGGGGAGGCGCCACGCCCTTCAGATAGAACGCGGCCATCGCCACCGGCGGCGAGAGGAACGCCGTCTGGAGGTTCAATGCGACGATCAGGCCGAAGAAGAGCGGGTCGACGTTGAAGTGCGAAAGGAGCGGGAGGAAGATCGGCATGAAGATGATGATGATTTCCGTCCACTCCAGCGGCCAGCCCAATAGGAAGATGATAACCTGGGACAGGAGCATGAACTGCGTGGGCGTCATGTTGAGCGACTTCACCCAGGCCTCCACGATCTCCTGGCCGCCCAGGAGCGCGAAGGCCGCCGCGAAGGTGCCGGACCCGACGAAGAGCCAACAAACCATCGCCGAGGTCTTGGCGGTCAGGAAGACCGACTCCTTGACCACGGCGAAGTTGAGCTGCTTGTAGGCCGCCGCCAGGACAAACCCGCCGAAGGACCCCATGGCCGCCGCCTCGGTCGGCGTTGCGAGCCCCACGATGATCGTTCCCAGGACCCCGAGGATCAAGAGAGCCAGCGGGAAGAAAGACCCGAGGAGCATCTTGAAGATCTCCAGCCGGGCAAAGGTGAAGATCGCATAGAAGATCACGAGCCCCGCGACGCAGACGCCTAGGGTGATCCAGAACCCCAGGGTGGGGGGATGACGCTCGCCGGCAGGCGGCGCCGCCTCCGCCTGGGCAGGGGCCGCCTCGGCGGCCTGCGGCTTCGCAGCGGACGTCGCTTCCGGGGCAGGGGCCGCTTCCGAAACGGCAGGGGACTGCGCACCCGGTTCGGCAAGCGGTTCCGCCAGACCGGTGTCGGCCTCGGGTTCGGCCAGCCCTCCGCTGTCGGCCGAGGCCCCGGCCGGCTCTTCCGCCGCGAGGCCCATCTCCTGGACGCCCGCCGTCTCCACCAGGGTCGGCGCAGTGGTCCACAGATAGATCACCAGGACGAAGAGACCGACCGCCACAAGCGGCAGGAGGGCGATGACCAGGTGGTGGAGTAGTGTCTTCATCGGAACGTCGGCGTTCCGTTTCCCCTTGAGCGCCCCGATCAATCCCTTCAGGACGTTGCTGCTCTGGGTCTTCGAGACCACCTCGGCCCAACTGGGAACCGGCACGTACTGGTCTTCCTCGGAGAGGGGCGGCGCGACGCTGGGCTTGATCTTCGCGTAGATGATGATGTAAAGGAGGTACAAAAGCGCCAGCATCGATCCGGGGATGAACGCCCCGGCGTAGAGCTGGACCACCGACACGCTGGCCGTGGCCCCGTAGAGGATCAGCAGGACCGACGGCGGGATCATGATACCGAGGGTGCCCCCGGCGGTCACCGCCCCGGCCGAAAGGCGGATGTTGTATCCGGCCTTGAGCATGGCCGGGAAGGCGAGGAGCCCCATCAGGGTCACGCAGGCGCCGATGATCCCGGTGGCCGTGGCGAAGACCGCGCAGGTGATGATCGTGGCCACGGCGAGCGATCCGGGGATCCTCGCGGTGGCCAAGTGGAGGCTCTTGAAGAGCCGGCCGATCAGATTGGCGCGCTCCACCAGGTAGCCCATGAATACGAAGAGCGGCACCGCGATCAAAACGTCGTTGTTCATAACCCAGAAAGCCCGCTGGACCACCAAATCGAGGGTCTGCTGGATGGCCAGCTGCGGATTGACGCTGTTGTAAGCGTACCAGGCGAAAAAGGTCCCCAGACCCATGAGGGTGAAGGCCGTGGGGAAGCCCAACATGATCGCCACGACGATCAGGGCCAGCATCAGGAGGCCCATATGGCCGTTGGTCATCTTGTCAGGCGACGGCATGAGGACGAAGAGGCCGATGACGATCAAGGCCAAGATGGAGAGTCCGAACCAGGCTCCTTTTTTCATTGGTCACCCCCCTTTGCGTGAGTCACGAACGCGTCGAGCTTGGCGATATCCTCGTCCTTGACGCCGGTCTGTTTCTTCAGTTTCTCCACGTCGACCTCTTCGACATCCTGCAGCCGGGGAGGCCATTTGCCGTCCCTGAGGCAATACACGCACCGGATGATCTCGACGATCCCCTGCAGCAGCACACAAGCGCCGGCCATAGGGATCACGGTCTTGAATTGGTAGACCGGGGGGCCGCCGGAGGTGATCCCCGAGCGCTCCAGGATCGCCCAAGAATCGCCCGCGTAGAGGTACCCGGCCCAGCACAGGGCCGAGACCCCCGGAAGAAAGAACACGATGTACAACGACAAGTCGATGCTGGCCTGGAGTCGCGGCGGGAAGAAGCCGTAGAGGACGTCGCCGCGGACCATGTTGTTCTTCGAGAGCGTGTAGGCGCCTGCCATCATGAACAGCGTCCCGTACATCTGGAGCATCATGTCGAAGGCCCAGTCGTGTGGGGCGTCCAGGGCGTAGCGCGAGAACACCTCATAGGTGATCATGAAGGTCAGCGATACGATGAGCCAGGAGAAGACCTTGCCTACGAAGGTGCTGAACTTGTCGACGGTCAAAAGCAACTTCTGCATAGTCACCTCTTATCCGGCAATCAGCCACCCGTAAAGGCACCGGGTGGCTGATCGGTAACCTACCGTAACGTGTAACGTATTTGTTCCGGGCCTACTTCTTCGCGGGTGAAGCCTTTGCAGGAGCAGCCTTCTTGCCGAAGTAGTGGGCATAGGCCATACGCGGGCTGACCACCGTGTCGAGCTTCCACTTCACGGTCCGTTCGGCGAATTTCCGCTGCGATTCGGCGATTTCCTTGAAGAGCGGGTTTTTGGCCGAGTATTCCGCCTCGACCTTGTCGAAAATCTCGAGCTGCCTCTGGAGGATCGAATCAGGAGTCTTGTACATTTTGACCTTGTCCTTGGTCTGCAGCTCGATGTAGTCCTTCGAGTAGCGGTCGATGGATTTCCACACCAGGTCCGCCGATGCCGCCTCCACGGCATTGTCGATGATCGTCTTCATCTTGGCGGGCAGCGCGTCGAACTTGGTCTTGTTGAAGAGGATCTCGAAGTTCTCGGCGCTCTGATGGTAGCTCTGGAGCATGTAAACCTTCGAGACGTCGGGGAATCCGAGGGCCCGGTCGGAGGATGCGTTGTTGAACTCTGCACCGTCCAGGAGACCGCGGTCCAGGGCCGGGACGATTTCGCCGCCGGGCAGCGCGTTGACCGCCGCGCCCATTCCCTTGAACAGGTCAATGGAGATACCGACTGTACGGAACTTTAGCCCCTTGAAATCGTCCGGCTTGGTGATCGGTTTCTTGAACCAGCCCAGGGGCTGGGTCCACATCGGGCCATAAGCATAGGATTTGACGCTGACGCCGATGGCATCGTAGACCTTCTGGAAGAGCTCCTTGCCGCCGCCGTACTTGTGCCAGGAGAGGAGCATGTCGGCGTCCATCCCATACGCGGGGCTCGATCCCCACAGGGACAGGGCGTTGTTCTTGCCGTAGTGGTAGACGAAAACCCCGTGGCCGCCGTCGAGCGTCCCCTTGGAGACCGCCATCAGCAGGTCGAAGGCTGGGACCACGGCGCCCGCAGGGAGCACTTCGATTTTCAGATCGCCGCCGGTCATGTCGTTGACCTTCTTGGCGAAGTCGAGGGCATACTCGTGGAAGATGTCCTTGGTCGGCCAGGTGCTCTGCCAACGCATGTTGATTGGCCCCTGCGCTTTGATGACCGTAGGAAAGCCCAGAGTTGCGGCCCCGACCGTCGCCAATGCGGCCCCGGCGAGGAACTTGCGGCGTGATACGCCCGACTGCTTGGTCATGCTGCCCAATTCTTTTGCTTTCATAATCCCTCCCTAATTCGTGTTTGGTAACCGCCAACAGAAGACCGCCCCTACCGATTCTCAACACACCTTTGAAGCCCCTGGGGGCCTCGCTGATATCGAGGATCAGACCGTACCCGGGATCAGCATGCATCCATACGTGAAGGTGGGGCCGTCTTGCCGCTGAGATAGTCCCCTGGGGCAGGACACAAAGAGATACCGCACCGCGGATCCGGTCCTTCAGTCCACGCGTCAGTCAGCCGTCAATGCCCCGGGTCCGAAGACCCTTTAGCCGACCATCGGGTACCGTTCACAAACCAATTTGTCGTATATAAAAAACTTTTAAGAGGAACTACATTGATACGGACCAACCATCGTTGAATCTTCAACAACGAACCGTGCGCTTGAATCAGTTTTACAACTGGGACGATTGAAAGGTGAGCGATGCTAGCATCCCGCAAAATTAATTGTCAAGAGAAACGTTCGAACACGATATTCCCACGCAACAATCCGGATTCAAACGCTTTTCACTAGACCGGGTCTTTCGCATCCTCAAGGTCTCCGGGATCGTTTCTCTTTAAAAACCATTCCAGGGAGATATGCAACGCCCAAATCGCCAGACGGTCGTATTGAAAAGCCGACCGGTCGAAATCCCGGGTCGACCGGCCGGAATGCCTCAAAAATTGAATTTCTCCCGGAGGACCTTGAGGTATCGGCGGCTCACCGGGACCCGGCGGCCGGACTTGGTCTTGATCTCGGCCAGCATGTTCTCCCGGAGGACGATCTCGTCCACCAGATCGATATTGACCAGGAACTGCCTGTGGCACCGGATCAGAGGGGTCCGGCTCTCGATGATCTGGAGGGTGAGCTCCGTATAGAAGGACCCGGCCGGACAGACCGCATGGACCCCCGTCTCATCGGAGGCCACGAACTCGACCTCCGCCGTGTTGATGAGCTTGATCCTGCCGGCCTGGATGCAGGGGATCTTCCGGATCTCCGGGACGCCCAGGAATGGTTTTGCGGCCCCGCCGCTCCTCTGCTTGAGCTTCTCGACGGTCTTGAGGAGACGGTCTTTCTCGACCGGCTTGAGGAGATAATCCAGGGCGTTTTCCTCGAAAGCCTTGAGGGCGTATTCGTCGTGGGCCGTGACGAATACAACTCCCGGCATGGAATCCTCGTCGATCATGGCCAGAAGCTCGAACCCGTTGATCACCGGCATCTGGACGTCCAGGAAGAGGACGTCCGGTCTCTCCCGCCGGATGACCTGGATCGCCTCGACGGCGTTGGCGCACTTGCCGCAGACGATGAATTCGCCGGTTTCCCGGAGCATGGCCTCCATCTCCTCCCGGGAATAGGGTTCGTCATCCACGATCAGGGCACGCATCGTCATGGCTGCCTCTCCAGGGGGACGGTGATCCTCACCCGCGTGATCTGATCCGGCACGCAGAAGATCGATACGCCGGAGTCGCCGCCGAAGCGGCCCTTGAGCCTCTTGTCGACGATCTTGATCCCGTGGCCGTCCGCTGTTTCCTTTTCATGGAAGATCCCGGCGTTGTCCTCGATCTCGATGAAGGCCCGGCCGTCCTCCATGAAGGCCCTGATCCGTGCGATCCCCTTGCCCATGGTCTTGCAGATCCCGTGCTTGAAGGCATTCTCGACCAGGGGCTGCAGCGTGAACGTGGGCAGGACCAGCTTGAGCAGGGCCGGATCGATATCGACCTCGATCGCCAGCCGGTCGTCGTACCGGGCCTTCTCGATCTGCAGGTATGAATTGACCTGATCGAGTTCCTC
>CAYOGU010000054.1:0-14508 GCA_964403345.1 uncultured Syntrophus sp.
CGCCGCTGCCATGGCCCATGCCGAACCGATCCGGATCGATCGGCACATCCTGTTCAACCCGCATCTGAACTATATCACCTTCCTGCTCACGACTCTCCTGCCGACGATGCTCCAGATCTTCATCCTGCTGACGACCGTCCAGGCCCTAGGCAGCGAGTTGAAGGAGCGGACCGTCGAAGCATGGCTGGAGAGCGCCGGTTTGAGCCCATGGCGGGCTGTTCTGGGAAAGCTTATCCCCCAGACAGTGGTTTATCTCCTTATGGGGCTCTTTATGATCCTCTTCCTGTTTCGCTGCCTGGACGTTCCGGTGAGGGGCAGCCTCGGGATGATCGTGGCGGGGACCTTTCTCTTTATCCTGGCTGTTCAGGCGGTGGGGATCTTTCTCGTCGCCGCTTTCGCCAATCTCCGGATGGCGACCAGTGCGGCCTCCTTCTATTCCGGCCCGGCCTTCGCCTTCACCGGAGTGACCTTCCCGTCCATGGCCATGCCGTTTCTGGGGCGTCTGTGGGGGGAGATCCTGCCCTTGACCCACTACCTGCGCCTCCTGGTCGGACAGGCGATCCGTGGTGTGTCCGTGCAGGTGTCGATCCCGGATTGCTTTGCCTTGCTCCTGTTCGTCGCCGTGCTGCCCCTGGTCTCCATGCGACGCATGGGGCGCGTGATGCGGGACAGCCGATTCTGGGGGCGGTCATGAGAACGTTCTGTCAGGCCTTCAAGGGTGAACTTCGGACGATCTTCGCGGATCGAGGGGTGCTTCTCGTTTTTCTGGGAGCCGTCGTCCTTTACTCCTTCTTCTACCCCATTCCCTATCTTCCTCAGGTCCTCAGGGATGTCCCCATTGCCGTGGTGGATCAGGACCACAGCGTCCTGAGCCGGAAGCTGATCCGGATGAGCGATGCAAGCGAACTGCTCCGTGTCGAATGCCTGGCGTCCACGGTCCCGGAGGCGGAGGGTCTGATCAAGGCGGGCAGGGTCGGCGGACTGATGGTCATCCCGAAAGGTTTTGAACGGGATATCGCCAGGGGCATGCAGGCCGAGGTCGGTGTTTATGCCGATGCAGGCTATTTTCTCGTCTATCGCCAGGCGATGACGGGGATGGTGACGGTGGTCCGGACCCTGTCGGCAGGGGTGGAGGTCCGGCGACTCCAGGCGGGGGGCCGGATGGCGCATCAGGCCATGGCGGCCCAGCGGCCCCTCCAGTTGATCACGACGCCGCTTTTCAATCCCGCCGAAGGGTATGCCAGCTATATTGTCCCGGCCATCCTTGTCCTGATCCTCCAGCAGACACTCCTGATCGGGATTGGGATGCTCGGGGGAACGGCCCACGAGACCAGGACGATACAGGGGACCGATGGCGGCCTTTTGACCGCCATCCTCGGCAAGACCGCCGCCTATATGGGACTGTATGCGGTGAACGCCCTCTACTATCTTTTCGTCGTCTTCGGTATCTACGGATTTTCAAGGCGCGGAGAGGCCCTTGCCGTTCTGTCTTTTCTCCTTCCCTTCCTGCTGTCGATCATCCTGCTTGGTCTGACGCTGGCGGGCCTCTTTCGCCGTCGTGAAACCGCCATCCACGTCCTTTTGATCGTCTCTTTGCCCGCCGTGTTTCTGGCTGGTTTCTCCTGGCCCGTTGAGGGGATTCCCCTATGGCTTCGATGGATATCCTTCCTCCTTCCGAGTACGGCGGGGATTGAAGGGTTTCTCATGATCCAGGAGATGGGGGCGACGCTCCAGGCCGTGCGGGGGGAATGGCTCATCCTCTGGGGGCTGTGTATCCTCTATTTTCTGACGGCCTGCATCTCCACTCGCTGGCAGGTTTCTGCCTGGAAGGCGGGCTGCCCAGCCGAGAACCGTCTTGGGCCTGCAACCAAGGAATCTGACGGGAGCCCCGGCGCCGATCAGCCTTAAAAGGGCTCAGACAAAGATCCTCTCCGGCAACAGACAGGGTTTTCAATATGAAAATGGAAATTTCAATATGAAAATCCGTCAGCTGGGAGGGAAAGAATATGTAGAAGATAACGCTTTGTTATTATTTGTATAAAATTGATATGCCCCCTCATGGCATAGGGCTTGCTCTAAGCAGGAACAAAACGAACGACTTCCCAAAGAGGGAAGAATAGAAAAAAGGGAGGCAGATATGAAAAAGAGCGGTTGGATGGGAAAGGCCATGGTGGTCGTGACGGGGGTTTCGCTGGTCGTGATGCTGGGCGCAGGGACAGTCCTTGCGGCGACCCTGCAGGAGACCGAGGCGATATGGGGAAGCCCGGTGGCGATCCAGAAGTTGGACAACGGGGTTGAGAAACGGTACTACAAGAACAACAATACGATGGATATGGGATTTCGCGTCTTCTCCTACCAGAACGGCGCTGTGATCGCCGAGGGGTTCGACCGGGTCGCTCCGGTTGCCGAGAAGGCGGCGAAGGCCGGGTTGCCTGACCGCGTGTTGAGCGTGTCCTACTATCAGAACGCCAGTGCCCAGGACATCGATCAGACCTGGGGCAAGCCGGTTGCGGTCCGGACGCTGGAGAACGGCACGGAAGAGCGCTACTACAAGATTCAGAATTCCCAGGATCTCGGCTATCGGGTTTTCCAGGTGAAGGGCGGCAAGGTTGTCGCCAGCGGGATTGCTGCGCTTCCCACCACGCCCGAGAAAAAGGCCGAACTGAAGGGGGTTCGGATCGGTTTCCTGGCGGATGCGAATGGCGCCACGGTGGCCGATGTCGAGAAGGTATGGGGCAAGGCCCTGAGCGTGAAGAAACTGGCCAGCGGGGCTGAGGAGCGTTACTACAAGAACGACAACACGATGAGCATCGGCAGCCGGATGTTCCTGTTCAAGGACGGCAAGGCAGTGGCAACGGCCGTTGCGAACCTCTAGAACAATAACGTTTCCAGATTGAATCAAGGGCCGTGCCGCCCGTCCTCCGGATGAGGGCTGCACGGCCCTTCTTTTTACGCCCCGCCTCCCCCCGATTTCCCTGTCGATGGGATGACATCTCTTCCCTTCACGCCCTTCAGATAAATGTTCAATCCCAAACAATCCCCTCGCCGTTGACCCTCCTAGACTGGGTCCTCCCGGAACCTGCATTCCTGCACCGCCCGAGAAAAGCCTTGGTGACGAAATCCGACCACCTGCACGGCAGCGTTTCTTTCATCCCGAAGGGGCACTCGCCCAGTCGACGGATCGGTTTCCCACGACCTTCTTGACGAGCATCCTGAAGATCTTGAACCGATTCATAAGTGGGACCAGCTTCTCGGTGATCATGTCGTCGCCTTGGCGTTCCATCTTGCCCATCTGTCGTGGGGAAACGGCAAGATCATTTCATTTTGAAAGATAATTGTTCAATATGAAAGAGGCAGAGCCACGTCATAAAAAAACTTATAATTATAAATAGTCGAATTTATTAGATTATTTAATTGTTTACTCCTTGGCATGGGGTTTGCTCATACAAAAGGCAAAGCAAACAACTTCCCGAAAGGGAAAATGAAGAAAGAAGGAAGATGGAG
Organism: uncultured Syntrophus sp.; assembly: GCA_964403345.1. Taxonomy (GTDB): domain Bacteria; phylum Desulfobacterota; class Syntrophia; order Syntrophales; family UBA5619; genus JAKAFS01. The sequence goes on from CAYOGU010000054.1 coordinate 3,505, forward strand.
GCAGATATGAAAAAGAGCGGTTGGACGAGGAAGGCCATGGCGGTTGCGACGGGTGTTTCCCTGATCGTGACGCTGGGTGTGGGGACGGTCCTTGCGGCGACGCTGCAGGAGACCGAGGCAGTGTGGGGAAGTCCGGTTGCAGTCCAGAAGTTGGACAACGGGGTTGAGAAACGGTACTACAAGAACAACAATACGATGGATCTGGGATTCCGCGTCTTCTCTTACCAGAACGGCGCTGTGATCGCAGAGGGGTTCGATCGGTATGCCCCGGTTGCCGAGAAGGCGGCGAAGGCCGGGTTGCCCGACGGTGTGATGGACGGGTCCTACCAGAGTGCCAGTGTCCAGGACATTGATCAGACCTGGGGCAAGCCGGCTGCGGTCCGGACGCTGGAGAACGGCACGGAAGAGCGCTACTACAAAGTCCAGAATACGATGGAAGGCAACTATCGGGTTTTCCAGGTGAAGGGCGGCAAGGTTGTCGCCAGCGGGATTGCGGCGCTTCCCAGCATTCCCGAGAAGAAGGCCGAGATGAAGGGGATTCCGGTCGGTTTCCTGGCGGATGCGAATGGCGCCACGGTGGCCGATGTCGAGAAGGTATGGGGCAAGGCCCTGAGCGTGAAGAAACTGGCCAGCGGGGCTGAGGAGCGTTACTACAAGAACGACAACACGATGAGCATCGGCAGCCGGATGTTCCTGTTCAAGGACGGCAAGGCGGTTGCAACGGCCAACTTCTAAAACGTTGCCGGTTCCAAATTGAAACGAGGGCCGTGCCGCCCATCCTCCGGATGAAAGCTGCACGGCCCTCTTTTTACGCCCCGGCCCCTCGTTCGTTACCGAGGGCCGGGGTTTCTTATATGGTGTCGACTCAATGGTGATGTCCCGGCCGACACGGAATTGCCCTGCCCGCTGAGGGCCTTTTCCGCCCCTATCTTCTTCTCAGGGCCCGGACCACGGGCGGGACAACCAGGGCCAGCAGAGCGGCCAGGTAGATCGTGCCGGCGATCGGCCGGAAGATCATCGGGGCAATGGCCCCCTGGTTGATCATCAGGGACTCCCTGAGGGCCGTCTCCATCATGGGGCCGATCACCAGGGCCAGGACGAGCGGAGCCGGCGAATAGCCGAGATCCCTCAGGACGAAGCCGAGGATGCCGAAGAGGGCCAGGATATAGAGGTCCACATAGCTGGAGTTGACGCTGTAGACGCCGACCAGGCACATGAGCGTGATCAGAGGCAAGAGGATCGGCTTGGGGACCTTGGTGATCTGCGCGAAAAGCTGGACCAGGGGCAGGTTGAGGACCAGGAGCATGATGTTCCCGATGTACATGCTGGCGATCACCCCCCAGAAGAGCTGGGGGCGCTCCGTCATCAGCATGGGGCCGGGGGTGATTCCGTGGAGCATCAGGGCCCCGACGACCACCGCCATGGCCGGCGTGAAGGGAACCCCCAGGGCCATCAGCGGCACGTAGGCCCCGCCGACGGCTGCATTGTTGGCCGACTCGGGTCCCGCGACCCCCTCGATCGCCCCTTCGCCGAACTCTTCGGGGTTCTTGGAGCTCTTCTTTTCGGCCATATAGGAGACGAAAGTGGAGATCACCGGCGAGGGACCGGGCAGGAGGCCGATGAAGAAACCCAGGATCGATCCCCGCAAGATCGGGGCGATGGAACGCTTCCACTCGGTCAGGGTGGGGAGGAGATCGCGCATCCGAATCCGGATCATATCGCCCGTCTCCTCCTTTTCCACGGCGGTGAGCAGGACCTCCGCGATCCCGAAGAGCCCCATGGCGACCGGCAGGAATTCCACCCCCTGACCCAGTTCGCCGATCCCGAAGGTGAAACGCGCCGAACCGTGGAGGCGGTCCGTGCCGATGGTGGACAGGGCCAGGCCCAGGAGGAGCATGGTGATGTTCTTGATGAGCGAGCCGCCGCTCAGGCGGACGAGAAACAGCAGGCCGATGGCCCCGATCGCGAAGAACTCCGGTGGTCCGAACTTGAGGGCCGCATCGGCCAGAACCGAGGCGGCGAACATCAGGCCGATGATCGAGATCGTCCCCGCGAAGAAGGAGCCGACCGCCGAGATGGTCAGGGCCGCCCCGCCCCGGCCCTTCTGGGCCATCTTGTAGCCGTCGATACAGGTGACGACCGAGGCCGCTTCGCCCGGGATGTTCAGCAGGATCGACGTGGTCGACCCGCCGTACATGGAACCGTAGTAGATCCCGGCGAAGAATATCATCGCCGTCGTGGCATCCATGTTCAGCGTGAAGGAGAGCAGGATCGCCATCGATCCGAGGGGACCGATGCCGGGCAGGACCCCCACGATCGTTCCCACGAAGGCCCCGATGAGCGCCCACATAAGATTGGCCGGGGTTGCCGCGACTTGGAACCCCATCATGAGTTGACTGATGACTTCCATTTATCGCTCCATGAGCTTCAGGATGAACTCTTCCACGCTCCCCGTCGGCAGGACCACGCCCAGAAACACGGTAAAGACGACGAAGGAAAGAAGAGTCGTGAAGAGGGCGGTGATCAAGGAGACGGTGACCGTTTTAAAGCGCAGCAGCAGGAAGAGGACAAACAGGACGATGAAGGTTGAAAGCAGGAAATTCAGTGCATGAAGGAGGACCGGGTAAAGGACTAGGACTGCGGCGATTCCGGACGGGACGAACCATGTCTGTGTGCCGTTTCTCTCGCCCTTTTCGGCCGTTTTCCGGAAAGTCCGCCAGGTGTGGAAGGCGGAGACGGCCAGGAGACAGAGGGCGATGGCGGCCGGAAACTGGCCGGCACCGGGTTGGGCAAGGGTCCCGACTTTGAGTGCAATGGCCCCCGCCGTATAGACCATGGCGAAGACCAGGATCCCCAGGGCAACGATGCGTTCCTTCATAGGGCAACCTTTGGCTGAGATAAAAAGATGCGGCGGGGGAGCCCCGCCGCATCGGGTCAATCAGGTTACGGGATGAGCTTCATCTCCTTGGCCACCTTGCGGAGCAGGTCCTCTTCCTGGGCGAGGAAGGTCTTGAAAGCCTCGCCCCGTCTGAAGTCGGGGACCATGTTGATCGCGGCACAGGCTGCCTTGAACTGTGGGTCCTGGGAGACCTTCTCCAGGCCATCGGCCAGGATATCGATGATCTCCTTGGGGGTTCCCTTGGGGGCGAGATAGCCGCGGTAGGATCCCTCGATCAGGTTGATCCCCTGTTCCTTGAGCGTCGGGACGTCGCCGATCGAGGAGAGCCTCTTCTCAGTGTATACGGCCAGGGCGCGGAGCTTCTTGCCCTGGACGACGCCCGTCACGACGCCTACATTGGTCGTGCAGACGTCCACGTGGCCGCCGGCGGCCGCCTGCCAGGCCGGAGCATCCCCGTCGAAGGGGACCAGGTTGAAGCTGACACCGGCCAGCTTCGAGATCATCAGGGCGTTGTACCAGTCATCCCCGCCGTTGCCGGAGTGGGAGAGCCTGATCTGTCCCGGGGCCTTTTTGGCCGCGTCGATGAGGTCTTTGAGGGTCTTGAACTTGCTGTCCGGCGACACGACCAGGATGCCCGGATCGAAGATCATGTTGGCGATCGGTTCGAAATCGGCCATCGTGTAGCCCGAGTTTGTGTTGACCATGGAGTTGAGCTGGGTCTTGGGCGTCAGGCAGGTGGTCAGGGTGTAGCCGTCGGGCTTGGTCATCTTGCCCACTTCCTTCCAGGCGATGGCGCCGTCGGCGCCGGGCTTGTAGACGTTCACGAACCGCTGTTTCAGAATCTTCTCCAGGAAGGGTTGGGTGACCTGGGCGAGCTGGTCGCTCCCGCCGCCCGCCTTGAAGCCGTGGACCACGGTGACCGCCTTGGCCGGATACTTCTCCGCGGCGACGGCCGCCGTCGTCATGCCCAGGGCCAATCCCAGGACGGACAGAACGGCCAGGACCATCCCTGTCTTCCATACGCTTTTCGATCGTTTCATTGCAGCCTCCTTAAGGGGTATTGAAGTGAATCTTCACACTAACGCTTCGGGAGAAATCCCGTCTTGGCCAGGATCTTCCGGAGTTCCTCGTGGTTCGCCTCCGCCAGGGGCATCAGGGGCGGACGGGGATCCCCTCCGTAAAGACCGATCATATCCATGGCGGCCTTGAGCCCCGGGATGCCCCACCGCGCCGTCACGGCGTTGTTGCTGTCGATGAGGGTCATCTGCAGTTCCCGAGCTTCCTTCAGTTTGCCGGCCTCGAAGAGCTTCTGCAGGCGGGCGCACTCGTTCGGGAAGACGTTGGCCAAGGCTAGGGTCCCCCCCGTGGCGCCCAGGGCCAGGCTTGCATAGAGGAAGCTTGCCGAACCGGCGAAGACGGAGAACGTCTCGGGGGCGTTCCGGATCATGTCGGCGATCTGGACGATGTTGCCACCGCTGTCCTTGATCCCGATGATGTTCGGGTGCCGGGCCAGCTCCACCGCGAGCTTGGCGGAGATGTTGATCCCCGTGTTGCGCGGCATATTATAGAGGATCACCGGCAGCGGGGAGTTGTCGGCCACGTCGGTATAGAAGCGGGCCAGGACCGGATCGGTCATGCCCCCCTTGTAGTAGTTCGGGGTGACGACCAGGACCGCATCGGCCCCGGCCTCGGCTGCCTTCAGTCCCAGTCGGATCGTTTCCGCCGTGGACTCGGCGCCGGTTCCGGCGATCACGGGCTTCTTCCCCTTGGCTTGGGCGCAGACGAAACGCATCAGCTCTTCCTTCTCTTCGGAGCTGAGCAGGACGAATTCGCCGTTGGAACCCATGACCACGATACCCTCTAGGTCGGATCCCAGCCAGAATTTCAGGTTTTGCTCCAGTTTGTCGTAAGCGACCTTTCCCCCCACGAAGGGGGTTGCGATCGGCGCATAGACACCGTGCAGTTTAAACATGGGTCAACCTCCTCTTCTCAATCTTTGCTATCCTCGTTTAAAGGCCTCCTTCCCCAGTCCCGGGGAAGGGAGGCCCGGAACCGGTCATATCCGGGTAACGCAGAACAGTTCGTCATGGCCCAGGAGCTCCGCCCGCGAAGGTTCCCCGGAGGCGATATCCAGGACCTTCCCGAGCAGCCCAGTTCCCACCTCGGCAATCGAGGCCCCTTCCATGATCGGTCCGGCGTTGAAATCGAGATTGAACTTCATCTTCTCGTAGGTTGCGCCGTTTCCCGTGATTTTGATCACCGGGACGCCGGGGAATCCCGTGGGCGTCCCGCGGCCCGTGGTGAAGACCACCGCTTGGCACCCCGAGGCCACCAGGCCCGTGACGGCTTCTCCATCGTGCCCGACGCAGTCCAGAAGGTACAGGCCGGGGCCCGCAGGAGCCTCGCCGTAACCGACGACACCGCTGATCGGACTCGTTCCCGCCTTGTAGATCCCGCCCAGGGCCTTCTCGGCGACCGTGGTGACCCCCCCGTCCTCGTTTCCCGGGGAGATCAGGGCGGAACGGTGCCGGACCTCACGGCTGGCCGTGGCGGCCGAGAGCCGCTTTTCCATGTTGCCGATCGTGGTCAGGATCTTTCCGGCGACTTCATGGGTCTTGCCCCGGGCGGACAGGATCTGCTCTGCGCCGATCAGTTCCGTCACCTCGGTGAAGATTGCCCGGCCGCCCGCGGCGACCACCTGGTCGGTCACCCAACCGAGGGCCGGATTGGCCGCAAGCCCCGAGGTGGCGTCCGTGCCGCCGCACTTCAGGCCGAGGCAGAGTTCCGAAAGGGGGAAGGCCTCCCGCGTCTGCCTGGATGCCTCTGCGACGAGCCGTCCGGCATGCTGGATCCCCTTTTCGATCGCCCGGAGCGTATCCCCCTCTTCTTGGATCACCAGCATCTCGACAGGCTTGCCGGTTTCGGCGACGCTCTCCTTGAGCTCCCTGGGCCGGAAGCGTTCACAGCCCAGACCGACGACCACGACCCCGTAGAAATTGGGGTGGCGTCCCAGCCCCTTGAGGCCTCGGGCGGTCAGTTCCAGATCCAGGCCGACCTGGCTGCAACCCACGGGATGGCAGAAGGCCACGGCCCCGGCGACGTGCTCGGCGATCCGCCGGGCAACGGTGTTGGCGCAGAAAACCGAGGGGATGACGGCGACCAGGTTCCGGGTCCCGGGCAATCCTTTTCCTCTGCGGTATCCGTAAAAAGTTTCCATCGCTTTCCTATTGCTCCTGATTTTCGTGTCCCCGGCGGCAGGTGACGTTGTGAAGATGGATCCAGTCGCCAGACTCGATTCCCTTGAGGGCCTGGCCGATTTCTTCGCCATACTTGATGATGGCTTGGTCGGCCTCGAACCGGCTCAGGGCGATCTTGTGCCCCATGGCGATCGCCTCGCGGGCCACGATGTCGAGCAGGCCTGACTCGGTCCGCACCTCCACCTTCTCCCCAGCCTTGGCGTCGGCCAGAAGGACCGCGCAGTTGTCGCGGGGATGGATTTTCAATGCCTTGGCCACGTTTCTTACCCCCCTTTCACATGGTCTTGTCGCGTTGTCCCGGCGACCGTGACGTTTTCCGAATCCGGGCGGCAAGGACTTCGCCGCCTCTTCATCCTGACGCTTCCCCGTATTACGGAAGATCCACGACCTCTATCCAGGTCGGGTTTTTCCCAACAGGGACCCGGTTGAGCCGCTTGAGTCCTCCCGTCTCCGGGGCGATCCTGTAAACCTGGCAATGGCCGCTCTTCTGGCCGGCGGCGAGCAGGAACTGGCCCCTTGGGTCGATGGCGAAACCCCGTGGCTCTGCTTCGGTGTCATACTGACCGAGGTACCGCAAAAGACCCGTCGTGCCGTCCACGGCAAAGGCCGCCAGCGTGCTGGAGGTCCTTTCGGAGGCATATAGAAATCTTCCGTCGGGCGTGATGTGGATGTCCGCGGCCTGAATCTTCGGTTTATCGTCCGCGGCCGGCTCCGGTGCCGGCTGTGATTGGGGGCCTCCCATCGGGGCGCCGACCTTCCCGGGCATGAGGCTCGAATGGACCGGAAGCGCGGAGATGGACTGGATCTCTTTCAGCAGACCCGTCTTGCCGTCGAGGGCGTAAGCGTAAACCATCCCGGTCAATTCCGTGACCACGTAGACGAACCGGTTGCCGGGTGAGAAGACGATATGCCGCGGTCCCGCGTCGGCCCCGGTCTTGATTTCCGCCGGCTGGCTGGGGCTCAGGATCCCCTTCTTTTCATCGAAGGTCATCTGCAGGATCGAATCGGCCCCCAGGAGCGGCACGAACACGAAGCGGTTGGACGAATCCGGCCGGATGGCATGCGCGTGGCGTCCGGTCTCCATGACCTGGGTCGCTTCCGCCTGGACGGACCCGGTCTTGCTGATCGGGTTGACGCTGATCCTGTGGGCGGCGTAAGAGGCGCCGAAGAGAAACCGGCCGGTCCTGTCCGTGGCGATGTAGGCCATGTTGTCGGGCGCGGCAACAGTGGATAGGTGGGTCAGCAGGCCCGTATCGGGGTCAATGGCATAGGAGGCGTACCCATAGGGGACCGAACGGATGGCGGCATAGAGGCGGCGGCGATCCGGGCTTACCGCCATCGGCATGACAACCTTCCCGGCTTTGGTCTTCCCCATCAGCGTCAATTCGCCGGTCTGGCCGTCCATCTCCAGGGTGGCGATTTCCCCGTCGTCGGCGCAGGAGATGTAGACCCTTGTCTTAGCGGTTGTAGACATCGCCATTCCTCTCTATCCCACCTGCCAGGGGATCAGAAGGCCCTTTTGGTCGAACGCCCAGGGGACTTCACGGAGCTTCTCGATCCGGGTCCCCTCTGCGCTTTCGGTCAACGCCGCCGCACTCAGCGCGACATATTCGATCTCGTTGGTGTTCCGGATCCAGGCGATCTTGGCTTCATCCTCCCGGAAGAGCGGTATCGAACCAAGCGCCTTCTCGATCGTCTCGCGGTCGCTGCCGCCGATGATCGGGATCATCCCCCGCTGAACGTATGTTGAGGTCAGGGTGTTCATGTAGGTCTTCTGCAAATCGATGCTTTTAAAGAGCCGTTCGGTGATCAGGTCGGCCATTCCCACCCCCTGCGCGTTGCCGTGCGAGGAGGAATCCAGCCCCAGCACGGCAATCCTCTGGATACGGGGGGATTCCGGCTCCGGCTCCCCGAAGATCCGCCAACGGCCGATCACGTGGGTATCCATGCCTGTTCCGCTATAACGTTTTCCCATCTCCTCGATGACCAGAAGATCCAATTCCGGGCAGGGAAGTTTGGCCATCAGGCGGTGCATCTCGACCAGGAGCCTCTCGTCTGTGGCGGGAATCTCCTCCGGCCGGACCAGTTCGAGCCGGGCCACCCCGCCGTAGGCGTTCTCGACGATACCGACACCGGCCAGGACCGGCGCCTTGGCGATAAGGACGGTGGCGGCCTCCCGGATGATCTGCCCCATGCGGGAGGGTCCGTAGCGGTGGATCCGCGAGGCCTGCTCCACCTTGCCCAAGCCGATCGTGCACATCTTGGACAGGCCGCTCTGGATGGGGCCGGTGACCGCCGTGTGGGCCTTGATCCGGTTGATGACGATGATGTGGTCGGCCGACGCGGCATTGCGGTCGCAGAGGACCGGGAAGCCGTCGGGAAGTTCGCCGACCTGGTCGACTTCCATGGTGATGCTGACCGGGCAGCCGAGGTTTTCCTCGATCAGTCCCAGGGAGGCCAGGAGGTCCTTTTGCCCTTCGGCCGTGGCGCCGCCGTGGCTTCCCATGGCGTTGACGACGAAGGGTTCGGCGCCCAGGTCTTTGAGAACCGAGACGATGGCGGCGGTCAGGGGGACGATGGCGGCGATGCCACGGCTCCCCCCGGTGATGGCGACGCGCTGTCCCGGCCGCACCTGCCCGGGGATCCAACTGGCCTTCATGAGCGAGACCAATGTTTCCGGGGGTGACGGGACCGCCTCTCGGGGGAAACTCTGACGGCAGAGGGTCATCTTCGGCAGTTTCATCTTCACCCCTCCAAAAGGGCGCCCCGATCCGCTTGGGAGACGTGGCGGCAGTAAAGGCCCAGGAATCCTCTGTCGATCGGGGCCGGGCGTCTGGGCAGGGCCTTGAGGCGCGCGGCGATCTCCTCCGCCGGGACGAGGAGGTTCAGCTTTTTGTTCACGATGTCGATCTCGATCGAATCGCCGTCGCGGACCGCCGCGATCGGCCCGCCGGCCTGGGCCTCCGGCGTCACGTGGCCGATGCAGAAGCCGCGGGTGGCGCCGGAGTATCGGCCGTCGGTGATCATAGCGACGCTGTCCCCGAGCCCCATCCCGGTCAGGATCCCCGCCGGGATCGACATCTCCCGCATGCCGGGTCCGCCGCTCGGCCCCTCGTAGCGGATGACCAGGATGTCTCCGGGACGGACGGTCTTGGTCATGATCTGCTCCAGGACCTCCTCTTCGGAGTCGAAAGTCTTGGCCGTTCCCACATGGCGTGGCTTGCCCTCGCGGATGCCGCTGACCTTGACGAGGGCTCCGTCCGGTGCAAGGGTTCCGCGCAGGATGACGATCCCGCCCTGGGGCTGGAGCGGATCCTCCAGGGATCGGATCACCTCGCGGTTCTTGACGGCGGTGAAGTAATCGGCGATCGGACCGCCCGTGACCGTCGGCGCGTCCTTCTCGATAAGACCCGCCAGTTCTCCGAGAACGGCCCCAACGCCTCCCGCCTCGTAGAAATCCCAGAGCGTGTATCCGCTCGAGGGCTTGAACTTGGCGATGCAGGGGGTCGCCGAGGAGATGGCGTCGATGTCGGCCAAGGTGAGGCTGGAACCGGCCTCGGCGGCGATGGCGGGCAGGTGCAGGACCGCATTGGTCGAGCCGCCGACGGCCATGAGGAACCGGACGGCGTTGAGGAGATTCTCGCGTTGCAGGATGGCCCGGGGACGGAGGTCTTCCCGGATCATGCCGACGATCCGCTCGCCGGTCCGCTTGGCCAGCCTCTTCTTGGCCGCGTAGACCGCCGGCGTCGTGCCCGCCCCCGGGAGACTCATCCCGAGGGCCTCGATGAGGCAGCCCATCGTGTTGCCCGTCCCCATCATGCCGCAGACGCCGGCCGTCGCGCAGGTGTCGTCCTCGATCGACTCGAACCGGGCCGCGTCGATCTTCTTGTCCTTGAAGGCTCCCATCGCCTCCTTGATGTCGCACATGACCCGCTGCTCGCCGTTCTGGAAATGGGAGAGCATCGGCCCCGGCGGGAGGAGGATCGTCGGCACGTTGAGGCGGGCCGCCGCCATCAGCATCCCCGCCGGCGACTTGTCGCAGGAGGGGATCAGGACTAGGCCGTCGAAACCACCCGCGCCGACCGTGAGCTCGATCTCCGCCGCCACGACCTCGCGGCCGGGAAGGACGTAGTGCATCCCGTTTCCCTGCGCGACGGCGTCACAGATCGCGATGGTGTGGAACTCGACCGGTGTCCCCCCGGCCGCCCAAACCCCTGCCTTGACGAACTGGGCCAGCTCCTTGTTGGGATAGCTGCCCGGGTGCATCTCCGACCATGAACTCACGACGCCGACCACGGGTTTTTTCAAATCCTCGCGGTGGTATCCCACGGCCTTGAACATCGCGCGGGGATAGGCCCCGGTGATCCCGGTGAAGAGTGCCGCTGAGTTTCTGATTTTCTTGTCCATCTTCAGCCTTTCCTGCCCTTCAGCCCCGGCGGTAAAGATCGAGGGCAATTCCTTTCATGTAACTTCCTGGTTCCCGGCGGATGGACGATCCATCCGCCGGACCCCGCTCGCTTTCAACTGCAGATCCACACGTGGAAGGACTTGGGTCCGTGGACGCCCAAGGTCAGGACCTTCTCGATGTCGGCGGTGCGGCTCGATCCGCTGACCAGCACGAAATGACGGTCCCCCTTCGCCAGGGCGAAGGCCTGATGAAGGTCCGGCAGAAAGGCAGCCGGGCTGACCAGGGCCAGGTGGATGCGGGGCAGGATCGACAGGTGATCGGTCTGCCCCTTCGTCGTCCGCAGGAGGACGGTCCCAGTTTCGGGGATCGCCGCATCGGCCACGGTCATTCCCAGGTCGCACTCGGCGAGCTCCCGACCGCCCGGGCCGGGGGAGAGAAGC
>CAYOGU010000055.1:0-14476 GCA_964403345.1 uncultured Syntrophus sp.
CCAGGGACCTCTTGCGCACCGGCACGGCTATCACCCGCCGGTCCACGGCCGTGGACCAGGTATTGAAACTCTCACCAGATTCCTTCTCCCACCGCAATCGACCATCCCTTCAGCCTTTTCCATTGACGGATATCGAATAATCATTCACCAGGCAGCCGCTATGCGCTATAATTCAAAAGCATGAGGTCATTTACAATGCGCTATGTGGTCTTTGGGAAAACCGATCTGACGGTCTCAGGATTGGGATTCGGGGGCATACCCCTCATTCGCCTCCAGAAGGATTCCGCTGTGGAGGTCTTGCGCCGGGCTTATGAACGAGGCATCACGTTCTACGATACGGCCAACATATACCGGGACAGCGAGGAGAAGATCGGTGCGGCTTTTCAGGGCATGCGGGACAAAGTGGTGATTGCCTCGAAGTCCTTCCACCGGGATGGCGCGGGCATGACCGAGCACGTGGAGGAGAGCCTGCGCCGTCTCAAAACGGATTATATCGATCTGTATCAACCGCACCAGGTGGCCAAGGACGCGGATTGGAACGCCATCATGGCGCCGGGTGGAGCCATGGAGGCGCTGCTCAAGGCCAGGGACGAGGGAAAGATCCGTTACATCGGGATCTCGTCCCACAGCCTGGAGATGGCGATCAAACTGGTCAAGACGGATCTGTTCAGTTCGATTCAGTTTCCCTTCAATTTCATTGAAACCGCTGCAAAGGACGAATTGTTTGCGGCCGCGCGGGAAAGAAACATGGGGATCCTGGCGATGAAGCCCTTTGCCGGCGGGGTGATCGACAATGCCGTGATCGCCTTCAAGTTCCTGCGACAGTATCCCCAGGCCATCCCTATCCCGGGATTCGATTCTGTCGAGGCTGTGGATCAGGTGGCTTCTTTCTACGACGCGGAGAATGAAATCACCCAACAGGACCTCGATCTGATGGCCCGCTACCGGAGGGAGCTGGGTAAGCAGTTCTGCCGCCGTTGCGAATACTGCCAACCGTGCCCGAACGGGGTGATGATCACATCGGCCATGTCCTACCGGATCCTCGCCTCCCGCATGTCGCCGGCCCTCGCCACGGAGTTTGCCCGCCTGCCCATGGAAAGCGTGCTGAAATGCGACGGGTGCGGCGCCTGCATGGAAAAATGCCCCTATGAACTGCCGATTCCGGATATGTTGAAGACCTATTACGATCTCTATGAACGGCATCGACAGGAGCTAAGATCCTGAATTTGCTGAATTTATTGAAATAACCGACTGCGGTTTCCCCTTCCAGGGTTTCCATATCGCGGATGAAGGAAAAGGAAATCTTGCCCACTGGAACGGACTTAGGATGATTTTCTTTCCTTCAAGCTCAGCAATCCCCCCATCAATGCCATGACGGCCAGGGGAAAGAGGATCGCGAAGCCCCGGGAGAAGGAGCCAAGCGTATCCTTGGACCAGCCGAACAGGAGCGTGAAGAGGACCGCCCCGACGTTCCCAAGGAAATTGACGAATCCCAGGAGCGTCCCCAGGGATCCGGCGGCCGCCAGCCGGGAGGCCAGTTGGAAGAGGGCCCCGAAGTTGAAGGAACCGAACCAGGCCGCCGCCATCGCCAGGATCAGGACCGCCGCAGGAGCGCCTACAAGGGTCAGGGTCGCGAAGAGGACGGCCAGTGCAATCATGGAGCCGTGCGAAACGACGATCGGCGGGATCCGGAAGATGACGAACCCGCCGCTGATCCGGGAGATCCCGCTGACCAGCATGAGCAGGCACAGGACCACCAGGGTTAGATAGACCCACCGCGAGCCGGTCGCCGACCTCCGGCATCTTCCTGTGAAGGCTGTCCGGTCAGATATTCTGGGGGTAAGGAGTGATCGGCATTGAAGGACCTGGTCTTTTCGGCGGACATGCCGACGGGATCGGCCGGGGCCTTACCGCAGTATCCCTGCCAGTTCTAGAGGGCCGTCATTGCCAGCGATAGTGCCCCTTCCTCTTGTCGAACCATTGACCGGGTCCTCTCTCGGCGATGCGGTCGAGGTTGTAATCGAGGTTCCGGTGGACCGCACGCAAACGGTCCAGCCGCGGGCAGCCGGGGCGTTCGGCGCATTCCCAGCAGCCGTTCACCCCCTTGGCCCGAACGCAGGGCCGAACTTCGCACTGGGCGTTTCCCCCTCCCTGCTGACAGGTCGAACAGTGCAACTGCCTGATCTGGTGCAATACGGAGAGAAATACAGGATAATCCTTGAAATCGGGAATCCGCTCGGCCTTGTATTCCGCATACAGGTCGAACCTGAGTTCCCCGAGGACCTTTTCCAGCCTGTCTGCCAGGTCAAACAATTCCCTGTTGGACGGGATACAGTCCGCGCAACAGATTCCACAGCAGGCCGTCAGATTCTTATCCATATTCCCAGGAACCCCCATTTCTTCGGCAAAACAGAGGGGTCGTCATGCCCTCTGGACCGCATCTTTAGAACCGACGGGACAGCAAACCGAAGCGCCCCACGACCTTCCCTTGAGGAGGGGTTTGCCTTGATGATGTGCGGTGAGGATAAGAGAAGGGGTTCCCGCCTGTCAAGGGAATTGTTCCGAATTGTCGAAGGCATGCAATCGTTTCGGACGCCAGGCGTTGCCTTTTCCGAAAATATTCCTTGACATCTCCCTAGGCGGAGAGTAGAAGACTATTAAATCCATGTATCCACGGATCCAGGAAATCGACGGATCGCATGGACCCTTTCCCCGTAAACTCGTTCCAGCGGCCCCGTATTAAAGAGGCGTAAAAGAGGCCTGAGGAGGAGAGAGCACCGCCATGATGGTTTGAGCAGGACAGGAACGGTTCAGACCACGCCATGCAACAGGACATTTCATCAAAAGGGTTTCGTCGGGAGGCATATGAAATCAATCTTCGTCAACACCGAACGATGCGTGGCCTGCAAGACCTGCGAGGTGGCCTGCGCTTTGAACCGGTCGAGCCTGAACCGGAAGCTGCCGGAGGCCCTTTATGAAGAGGTTCCGCCCCAGGCCCGCCTCAGGGTCGATCCCACGGGAGGTGAGAACGGCTTTCCCGTTCAGTGCCGCCATTGCCAGGATGCACCCTGCCTGGACGCCTGCCCGGCGGCAGCCCTCTACAGGGACTCCGAAGGCCTGGTCCTCGTCCATGATGATCGGTGCATCGGATGCTGGATGTGCGTCATGGTCTGTCCCTTCGGTGCGCCTCAACCCTTCCGTTCCTTCCGGAAGATCCTGAAGTGCGACCGCTGCAAGGGAATGGACGCCCCCTCCTGCGTGGAAAGTTGTCCCACCCACGCCCTTGTCCTCGTCGACCCCGAGGATATGGCCAGGGGCAAATTTGCCGCTCCCCGGAGGGGGAACCTCATGGGGATTGACTTCGTCTCCGGAAGGAGCCTCGTCAAGACCAAATAGCGGGAGCGGCGGTCCTTCCCGCCAGCCGCCCGGAAAGCGCGAGAGGGGCACTCCCGCGTCCTTAACCTGAAACTCCATCGAAAGGGCTGAATGGATATGGAACAAATTCATCGTAAAAGCGCACTCCAGCAAACCTCGGAACTGATCCTCGCCGCCCATGAGCGGGGGGAGGGGCTCCTTTGGGAGCGGTATGAAAAGCAACTTCCCCTCTGCGCCTTCACAGGCAACGGCCTCAACTGCCGCAGATGTTTTCTGGGGCCCTGCCGGATCAACCCCTTCGGGGACGAACCAGCCCGGGGAATCTGCGGCGCCGACCGAAACCAGATCGTGATGGAGAATCTCTTCCAGACCACCCTGGAAGGTGTCCTGGAAACGGCCCGCTCTGCGGCCCTCATGGGGAAAGGGGACTCCCTGCCCGACATCAGCAGGGACCTTTCGCCCAAGCTGCGGAAGGAGCTCTCCGATCTGGGGATGCTGCCCGTGAGCAAGGACCAGATCTTCGGCCTCCAGAACAGTTTCTTCGCCCACCACGGATACCTGGAAACCACCCTTTCCGACCTCATCCGAATGGGTCTCATCCATTACGGATTTCTGAAGGCTGGCAAGGTTCCAGCGGGCAAGGTCTCCCCGGCGGCTGCAGCTTCCGATGGAGCGCGGGTCTTCTGCGTAGGTCAGGCACCAGCCGCCTTTGCAGCCGCCCTGAAGAAAGCTGCCGGTTCGGCCAAGATCGCCTTGCTGGGACAGGGTGGCCGTGGAACTCCCCTTCTGGCGGCCCTTGCCGACCAGGGGACGCCCGAGTTCGCCCTTGAGATGGGCGTGGACGCCCTGGTCGTCGCCCCCAACGGTGCCTTCCCGGGACTGGAAGCCCTGGCGGCCAACTCGGGACTACCCGTCATCGTCCGCGACGGAAAGAAGACCTTCAAGGAAGCCGCGGCGGAAACGGTCCAACAGGCCCTTGCCCACCGGAAGACCACCGGGTCGGACCTGGCCGCCCTCGACATCCGAACAGAAACCGCCGATCTGGCCGGTAAGAAGAAGGCCCTCCAGAAGGCCTATGCGACGGGACGCATCAAGGGGGTGGTCGCCGTCTTCGGCGAGACGAACGTCAAGCAGGCCTTCTTCGAGCGTACCCTCGCCATTCTTGAGGCCTGTCTCCAGGAACGTTGTCTGGTCCTGGTGGGCGGAGAGATCGGCGCCCACACGGGTCCGCTCATGGCCGAAATGGCCCGGCGCAAGCCCGGCATCGGCAAGGAGTTTACCGCCAGCCTCAAGCGAGACGGACTGGCGGCCGTGACCGCTTTCGGTTCCGCTTTTGAGCTCCCCGGCGCGGTCGGTTTCGTCAGGGCCCTCGACGAAAAGCGGGAGGCGTCGGAGATGCCCGTAGTCTTTGCCTTCCCGGAATTCCACCGCACCTCCACATGGGCGGTGGCCACGAGCCTCCTGAGCCTGGGATTCACGGTCCAGGTCGGCACGAAGCTCCCCTTCTGGGGAGCGCCCGAACTGACCCAGAGCCTCCTCAGGGACTGGCCGAAAACGACGGGGGCGACTTTGATGGCCTCCCCGAGCCTGCCCGAACCGGAGGTCCAGGCACAGGAACTCCTGGCCACGATCCGGATGCGAGCCCGCTGACCAAGTTCCACTCTTCTTCCCAACGACAGAAGAGGATCAGGGATGAAGTCCTTTTTGTGGGGAGACGGAATCCGGGCGTCGAATTTGGCCCCGGCGTTTGCAGGATGAAGAAAGGAAGGGATTGCATTGGCACGGGAAAAGGCCACTGAGTATGTCATCCTCGGAAACAGTGCGGCCGGGATCGCCGCCGCCGATCAGATCCGAAAGGCAGACCGGACAGGTTGGATCACGATCGTCTCGGACGAGAAGACGTTCGGCTACTCCCGCGTCATGCTTCCGCTCTATATCGCCGGAAAGATCGCAAAAACGGAGATGTTTATCGCGCCGGAGGAATTTTACGCCTCCCGGGCCATCCGCCTGATCTGGGGGGAAACGGCGACGGGCCTGGATCCTTCGGCCCGCCGGGTCACCCTCGCCAGCGGGAAGACCCTCTCCTACGACCGGCTTCTGGTCGCCACCGGCGCCTCCGCCAAGGGGCTGGAGGCAAGCGGGAAAGATCTGACCGGCCTCTTCTTCCTCCGGAAACTCGAGGACGCCGAAGGCATCCGACAGATCCTCTCTTCATGCTCCGCCCCCGCCGTCATTATCGGGGGCGGTCTCGTAGGCGTCAAGAGTCTCGAAGCCCTGCTCCATCTGAGGCGGCAGGTCCACCTCGTCATCTCCTCGGACCGGATTCTCTCGCAGATGCTCGACAAGGCGGCGTCGGACCTTCTTCTGGCGGCCATGAGGGATAGAGGGGTCCACGTCCACTTCCACTCGGACGTGAAGGCGTTCCAAGGGAAGGAAAAGTTGCAGGCGGCCGTCCTGGCCGACGGAACGACATTGCCCTGCTGTCTGGCCATCATCGGCAAGGGGGTGGTTCCGAACGTAGAATTTCTCCGAGGGACCGGGATCCGTCTCAATCAGGGGATCGTCGTGGACGACCGCATGGCGACAAACATTCCCGCAGTCTGGGCTGCAGGAGACGTGGCCGAACCCCTTGACGCGCTCCGGGGGAAGAACGCGCCGAGCGCCCTCTGGCCGTCGGCCGTCGAGGGCGGACGCGTCGCAGGGGCGAACATGGCCGGGATGTCGAGCGTTTTCGGCGGCGCCCTGCGGATGAACTCGGTGGAACTGCTGGGGGTCCGCGTCGTGTCGGCCGGGGCGTGGGAGGGCGATCAGGTTTTGGTTTCCCGGCGCAATGGCGGGGCCGTTTACCGGAAACTCGTCTTTGCCCGAGGGGGATTGGCGGGGTACGTCTTGGCCGGGGACATCCGCTGTGCGGGGATGCTCACATCCCTCGTCCGGAACCGGACAGAGGTTTCCGCACAGGCCCTCGCAGAGGGGCTGGACCGGGGTTTCTCCTACCAGCCGAGACTTCATATGCTCGGGGGCCGCATTGAGGCCCTTGAGAGTCAAAGGAGAGAAAGTTGAGAATCGATCCGGATAAATGCATCGGTTGTGGGAAATGTCGCTCTTACTGCGCCATGTGGGGCGGTGTCATGCGGTTCGAGAGGGACCCCCGGCGGCCCCATCGGATCATTTGCGCCATCGACGAGGACGAATGCGTGGAGTGCAGCGTCTGTCTGCGGAGCGGCTGCTGCCCGGTGGACGCCCTTTACCAGCCCGAGCTCGAATGGCCTCGGAATGTCCGTAAAAACTTCAGCGATCCCATGAAGGTCCACCCCGAGACCCGGATCCCGGGCCGGGGAACCGAAGAGATGAAGACCAACGATGTGACGGGTCGTTTTCCCAGGGGCAAATTCGGCATGGCCTTCGAACTGGGACGTCCCGGCGTGGGCACCCGCTTCTATGACGTGGAGAAGGTGGCGATGGCCGTAGCGGCCCTCGGCCTCTCCTTCGAGGAGAACAACCCGGTGACAAAACTCATGATCGACCGCAAGACCGGGAAGATCAACCCCGAGGTGATCAATGAGAAGGTACTGTCGGCCATCGTGGAATTCGTGATCCCCGAGGCAATGCTTCCCCGGGTCCTTGATGCCCTGGACCGGGTCGCCCAGGAGGTGGAGACGGTCTTCGTGGGCGACATCATCACCCGCGTGGCCCGGGACGGCTCCATTCCTTACATCGACGTGATCCGGGGGCGGAACCGCTTCCTGTCGATCAACGGCAAGAGCAACGTCGGCCTGGGGCGCCCCTTGGCGAATATCTGATAAAGAAGACAGGAGAGAAGACCCATGACCCATACCCTGCACCGCCGCGGAGACCGGGAAAACCTGAGCGGAGATTTCGTCGTTTTCACCATGTCCGCCAAGGGCTTCAATGAAGAGGGCTCGGGCGAGACGATGAAAAAATTTCTCGATGTCCTGCTCCGGCACGACCCCGTCACCTTCGGGGACGGCATCACCGGCAACAACCAAGTCAAGACCAGAGAGGAGATCCGCGAAAACATCGATTCCATCTCGGTGGTCCATGGCGTCTTCACGGACCCTGCGGTCGTCAGCGACGTCCTTCGGGACCTCAAGAAGGCCGGGATCAGCACCTCCGTCATCGTTTCCGGCATCCATGACGAGACCGAGAAATGCTGCCGGTCGGCGGGGCTTCAGAAACACACTGTCGAACACTCCATGGGCTACTTCGGCCAGGTGAAGCGCCTGCCCGACCACGAGTTCATGGAAATCACGAGCATGTGCGGCCACGCCATGGTGCCGGCCAATCTGGTCGAGAAACTGCTCCGCGAAATCAAACGGGGCAAGAAGACCTATCGAGAGGCCGCAGTGGAACTGACCCGTCCCTGTCACTGCGGCGTCTACAACACGGTACGTGCTGAAAAACTCCTTAAGAGGCTGGTGCCCCTCATGGTCCTCGACGAATAGGCCGGTGCGGCCTTCCGACATCATCGATCCATAAACCCGTCCGACTGGCCGCCCGAAGGCGGACATGCGGGGCGTTTTCTTGACCGATTTCATTTGGTTGACCCCATAAATCACAAGGAAAGGAAAAGGAGGATTGGCGATGCAAGCAAAGAGAGCGTTAAGGTGTTTGGCATTGAGCCTGGTGGCAACCGTTGCACTCTGCACCGTTCTGGGGGTGATGCCGGCCATGGCAAAGAAAGTGAATTTGAAGTTCGCCCACTCCGAGGCGGTGGCCAACATTCGCCATGATGCGGCTCTCCACTTTGCCAAACAGGTCTCGGATCTTTCCAAAGGGGAGATTTCCATCGAGGTATTTCCCGCCGGCGTGATGGGAACCCATCAGAGTTGCCAAGAACAGGTGGCCATGGGTACCCTTGACTTTTACCCCACCACCGCGGGGCTTGTCTCCGTCTTCGATCCCAACCGGACCCAGGAGCTCATCGAACTGCCCTACCTCTTCGACTCCTATGCTCAGGCTTACGCCTTCATGGACACGCCTTTTGTGAGCAGATTTTATGAACCCCTTCTGGTCAGGGGCATCCGCTATCTGGCCACCTGGGACAATGGCTTCAGGCATATGACCAACAGCGTCCGGCCCATCTTCATGCCGGAAGACATGAAAGGCCTGAAGATCCGAGTTGTCCAGTCAGAGATGTCCATCAACATCATCAACGCCTTGGGCGGCAGCGCCGTGCCCATGTCCTATTCCGAGCTCTATACAGCGCTGTCGCAGAAGGTGGTCGACGGCCAAGAAAATCCGTTCATGAACATCTACGCCTCTAAGTTTTATGAGGTGCAGAAGTACATGTCCGTCACGAAACACCAGTACAGCACCCTGCCAATTATCATGTCGGACAAAACCTGGAAGAAGCTTGACGAAAACCAGCGTCAGATCATCCAGAAAGTGGCCCTGGAGTCGGCAGCCTATATGCGCAAGAAGGTCGGCGCAAATGAAGATTCGCAACGCAAGGCCATGGAGGCTGCGGGGATGAAGGTGAACGAGGTGAAGGACCTGGCTGCCTTCCGCAAGACCCAGGAGCCGGTCTACGAATGGGCCAAGAAGAAATGGGGAGCGGAAAGGGTGAATGCGGTCCTGTCCGAAGTGGAAAAATGCAGGAAACTATACCCGACCGGATCGACCTATTTCGGCCTTTCCGATAAAAAGAAATAAGCCATACCGGAGGCCAATTTTCCATCCGCCGGACCGGAGAGACACACTCTCCGGTCCGGCGGATGATCGGCCGGCAAAAGACCGGCCCCGCTGACTGGGACCCGACCTTTCAAAGGATGCTCCCAACGGGGGCATGCTGGAGGAAATGAAGATGGGCAATGGCGACAGATCTATTTTCAGTTGGGTATGTTCCTTGAGCGACTTCGTGGCCGGCATCGCCTTCGCTGCTCTGTGCATCTCCGTAGGCATACAGGTCGCTGCACGCTATATTTTCGGTGTGTCGTTCGGCTGGGCGGAAGAATTCCCGCTATTTGTTTTCCTCTGGGTATGCTTTCTCGCCGCGGCGTCCGCCTATCGGCAGAACAGCCATCTGGGCGTATCATTGGTCTTTGACCGATTGCCAAAGGGATTCCGCAAGGTGGCCCGCTACATTGAACTGCTGCTCACTTTCGGCTTTTTCGCAATCATCTTCTATTATGAACAGGACGTGGCCCGTACGATCGGCTCCAGTTTCGTCGTCCTGAAATTTCCCAAGTTTTACTATTTCATAGGTATCCCCGTTGCAGCAGTCATCTTCATGATCCTTGTTATCGAAAAGATTATTGTACAGGTCAAGATCGATTTTGGACGCGCTGAAGCCGGCGGCACCGATGTATCAGCCAAGAAGGCATGAACAATAGGTTTGGGGCTGATCCGATGGGCGACAGCAGGGACCGGTGTAACCATGTAGCACCACACAATACCTATCGACGGGTGGGAAAAAGGGGAGGCTGAGACGAATGGATGCGGTATATATTTGTGGATTAGGGTTTTTGGTCTTTGCTTTTTTCCTGAGGATACCGATTTCGTTCTCCGTGGGCATGTCCGCAGTTCTCTTCGCGTTGGTCACCGACCGGGTCCCGCTGGAGGCGCTCGTCCATCGTATGGTGATGGCCACGGAATCCTGGCCGCTTATGGCGATTCCCTTCTTCGTTCTCATGGGAATAGCGTTGAATCGGGGCAAGTCTGGCAGTTACCTCATGGACCTTGCGAACTCCCTGGTCGGCTGGTTCTACGGCGGACTGAGC
Organism: uncultured Syntrophus sp.; assembly: GCA_964403345.1. Lineage (GTDB taxonomy): Bacteria > Desulfobacterota > Syntrophia > Syntrophales > UBA5619 > JAKAFS01. Next base: position 10,119 of record CAYOGU010000055.1, read on the forward strand.
GCGGTCATGATCGCGGTCAACATGTTCTTCGGCGGCTGCTCGGGTTCAGCCGTGGCCGACGCTTCGAGCATCGGCGGCGTCATGATTCCCGAGATGATCCGCAGGGGCTATGGAAAGGGCTACTCGGCAGCCCTCAACGCCGCATCCTCGACCATCGGCATCATCATCCCGCCGAGCATCCCGCTGATTCTCTATGCCTGGGTCACCGAGGCATCCATCCGCAAGCTCTTCCTGGCCGGTCTTATCCCGGGCATCCTGGTGGGAACGGCGCAAATCGCTGCCGCCGCCTTTCTGGGATACAAACGCAAGCATTACCGAGCCCCCTTTCCGTCCTTTAAGGTCGTTCGGCCCCAATTGATGAAAGCCCTGCCGGCACTCTTCATTCCAGTGATCGTCATGGGTGGAATCCTGGCCGGGGTTTATACCACCACCGAGGCGGCCCTCATCGGCGCCGTTTATGTCATCGTCATCGAGATCTTTTTATACAGGTCCTTCAGCCTCAAGGCACTCTTCAAGATGTTCGTGGAGTCGGCCAAGGTCAGCGGCGTGGTTCTCCTGCTCATTGCCACATCGCTCATGCTCACCTATGTCATCGTGGTCTCCAGGGTGCCGGTGGCCCTGCAGGCGACCCTGGTCAAATACATTCCCAGCGGCGACCTGGCCCTGCTGACCATCACCGCCATGCTTCTTGTGATCGGGTGCTTTTTGGATCTGGCGCCGTCGCTGCTGATCTTCACTCCCATCTTCTACCCCTTCGCCACGAACCTCGGGGTCGATCCCATTCAACTGGGGGTGGTCATCACAATGGTTCTGGGCGTGGGACTCTTCACCCCCCCGGTTGGCCAGACCCTGTACATATCGGCCCTGATTGCTGACGCCCCCATCGAGGTGGTCGGCAGGGATATCCTCTGGTTTCTGCTGGCCATTGTACTGGTCGTTTTGTTGGTCATTTTCTATCTGCCAGCGACGCTGTGGATGGCCGCCATGTAAAACCCTCTCTTGCCGCGATTGGTATCAAGATGGTATTGATGAAACTGGAAAAAGAAGGGGGTGTGAACCCAATGGGGCCGATTGAGAACGCAAATGAGAAAAAACCCGGTTTGTGGGACAAATCCGAGGTGGTCCGTCCGCCCAAATCCATTTCGGATCAGATCTACGATCTTCTGAAGAAGAAGATCCTGAACAGCGAGCTCCAGCCGGGGGAACGGTTGATGCAGGAGGAGGTGGCGGAGGCCTTCAGGGCCAGCCGCACGCCGATCCGCCAGGCTTTCCACCTGTTGGAAAAGGACGGCCTCGTGGAAAGGTTGCCCCAGGGCGGGTTCAGGATCACCAGGCTCGATGTGGAGGCCATCAGCGACCTGTTCGCCATTCGCGCCGTCCTGGAAACCTACGGGGTCGAATTGGCCTGCGACCGGATCCAGCCGGAGGCGATCAAGACCCTCAAGGGCATCAAGGAAGAGGCCGACCATCTGCTGGATTCCACCTCTGTTCAGCGGGAAGTCAAGATCCGCCAGCTGTTCGAGCTCAATTCCCTCTTCCACGAAACCATCTACCGATCCACCAAGAGCGGATACCTGCAGGAACTGATCAGCAATCTGCGCAATACGGTCCTGAGGCTCAGGGCGCTGGGGCTCCGCAACGACCGCACCTGGCGGCGGTCCTGGGATGAGCACGGCCAGTTGATCGATTACCTCGAACGCCGGGACAAGAGGGCCGCCGGGAAACTGATGCGGCGGCACGTCGCCGATGCCATGTCCCACGTCCTGAGTCAGTGGAACCTGGGGAAGGGGGAAGCGAAGGGCTGAAGGGAAACGGACACGCCGAACCCCTAGGGGGGTGTGCGGGAAAACAAGATCTTTGGGAGGTTGACATGGCTGAGACGATAGGGATCATCGGACTGGGTCGGATGGGGATGGAGGCTGCCAAGAAGTACATCGCCCAGGGGTACAGCGTGGCGGGTTATGCGCGGAGGCCCGAGGTCATCAAGGAATTCACCGACGCCGGGGGAGTTGCGCTGAAAAACAGCCGCGAGGTCGCGGAAAAGTCCGGCAAGGTCATCGTCTACGTCCTGAACGACCAGCAGGTCATCGACGTCGTGGCCGGTCCCGAGGGGATCCTCCAGGGATGTCACGCCGGAACAAGGGTCATCTGTATGTCCACCATCGACAAGGATAACCTCGAAATGTTGGCCGAAAAATGCGCCGAAAAAAAGGTGGGATTCATCGATTGTCCCGTGACCGGAGGGCCGGCAAGGGTAAAGGCGGGGACCTTGACGCTGATCGTGGCGGGAGCCAAGGCGCTCGTCGAGGAGTGCCGGGCCCTTCTGGAGGTGCAGGGAAAGATCACCTATATCGGCGAAGAACCTGGCCTGGGACAGGCAGTCAAGCACTGCAACCAGCTTCTGGTGGCCACCACCCTGGCCGCCACGATCGAGATCATCACCCTGGCCAGAAAGGGCGGACTGGATCCCCGGCAGGTCTGCGAGGTCGTCGGAAGCGGCATATGCGGGAGCAACTGGTTCAAGCTCCTGACGGCCAGCATCCTGGACAACGCCCCCGCCGTCGGGGGGCTGGGGCAGATGTGCAAGGACATCGGCCTGGTGATCAACGACGGCAGAAGGCTCAGAACCCCTCTGCTGGTGGCCTCTGCAGCGCAGCAGTACTACCTGGCGGCCCTCTCGCTGGGCCTGGAAAACGCCGAGGTGCACGAGCTCATCCGGGTGATCGAAACGATGACGAACACGGCCGGTTAGGGGCCCCGAGTCCCGGGGATGAATCCCGCAAGGATATAGGGGGCGTTGAGGGAGCGATCATAGGCGCAACGGGAGGCAGTCATGGGGCGGACACTGATCAAGGGAGGCTTGCTGATCGATGGGAAAGGAGGCGCGCCGATTGTGACTGGGGCCGTCCTGATCGAAGGCCCCCGGATCGTGGGTATCGGCAAGGCCGAAGCCTTTCAGGGGTGCAAGGATGCTACGGTATTGGATTGTGGCGACCAGACTCTCCTTCCCGGATTGATCGACTGTCACAATCACCTCTCCCTTGATCCAAGGCTGGACAACTATCTGCATCGGATGACCGACCCCATTCCTGCCTTGACACTGCGCGCCTGCGAAACCGTGAAGATCGATCTTCGCTCCGGGGTCACAACGTCACGATGTATGGGCGACAGAGGCTTTCTCGATGTGGAGTGCCGAAAGGCAATCGAGGAGGGCCGCATCGAAGGTCCCCACCTCATCGTCGCCACCAGGGGCATCCGGGCCTTCCATGGACACGGTTTTGTCGGCTATCCATTCGGAGGCACCGATCAGATCCGGGATGCGGTAAGGGAAAACATCCTGGCCGGGGCTGACCTGATCAAGATTTTCATCACCGGAACCCTGCGCGGTCCGAAGGGGATCTTCAGCTTTTTTTCCAAGGAGGAGATCCGGACCGCGGTCGACGAAGCCCATCGGGCCGGCCTGCCAGTAGCCACCCACTGCATCGGCGGCACCGGCCTGGAGTGGGCCTTGGAAACCGGCATCGACGTCATCGAGCACGGCTACTACCTGACGGACCGGGAAATCGACCTCTTTGTCAAATCGGGCCGATGGCTGGTCATGACCCCCAGCATCTTCTTCACGGACGCCCGGATTCGGAGCCTGCCGCCGAACCTTGTCGATGGACATCTGCAGCAACGCGAGGAGGTCGCTCGAAGCATGGAGGCCGTTGTCAGGGCCGGCATCCCCTTCGCGGTGGGCACCGATGCCATGCACGGCGGCCTGGCCCAGGAGATCCAATATCTGGTCGATTTCGGGGCAACGCCAGGCCAGGCGTTGATGGCTGCCACCAGTCAGGCGGCCAAGGTCTGCAGGCTTGAGGGGAGCATCGGCACCCTCGAGGAGGGTAAGTTCGCCGATATCATCAGCGTCGAAGGGAACCCCCTCGAAGAGGTCGGGGCGCTGAAGCGTGTCGGAACAGTGATTTCCAGAGGGACGATCAAACATCCGCCCCCCCGATGAGGATCGGGACCGTGGAGAGGCTGCCATCCATGGCCGGACCTGACAGCCGGTTGAAGGGATCCGGGAACGCGAACAACCCCATGGAGGATCGGGCATGACCATTCTGGCCGTCGATATCGGGACCACCGGCATGAAGATGGGGGTCTTTCGGGACGATCAGGGAACGCCCCAGCCGGTGCATCAGTTTTCCCAGACTTACGAGATCAACGTATACAACGGAGGGCTTTTCGGCGATATCGAACCGGAAAAGTGGCAGAGGGCCTTCATCGCCGGGTGCCGGTCTTTCGGCGATCTCAACGCCGACGTGGAGGTCATCGCCCTGTCGGGAACGACGCCCGGCCTGACCGCCATGGATACC
>CAYOGU010000056.1:0-14399 GCA_964403345.1 uncultured Syntrophus sp.
GTGGGGCGTTCCTCTTCATGGCAATCCAGGTGCTGCGCGGCTTTTCCGGGACCTGGTGGTTCTGGACCTGGCTGGTCTTCTCCGCCTTCCAGATCTTGATGCTCTGGCTCTACCCCGTCGTGATCGCGCCCCTCTTCAACCGGTACGAGCCGATCCGCGACGAGGCCCTCCGGGAGGCGATCGTTGCGCTCATGGCGAAGGTCGGCCTCAGGACGCGGGGGGTCTACCAGGTGGACGCGGGCAAGAGGAGCCGCCACACGAACGCCTATTTCACCGGGATCGGCAGGACCAAGCGGATCGTCCTTTTCGATACCCTCCTGGCCTCCCACAGCGCGGAAGAGATCCTGGCGGTCCTCGCCCACGAGGTCGGCCACTGGAAAAGGCGGCACATCCTCAAGCAACTCCTCTTCGTGAAGGCGATTTCCCTGACCGCCCTCTGGCTGGCCTCCCGCCTGATCGCCTGGCCGGTCCTCTACGAGGCCTTCGGATTCGCCCGTCCCGTCCCCTTCGCCGGCCTCCTCCTGACGGCCGTCCTCCTCGGCCCCCTGACGCTCCTGGTCACCCCCGCCCTTTCGGCGATCCAGCGGCGTTTCGAAAGGGAGGCGGACGCCTTCGTCCCCGGTCTCACCGGTTCGGCGGCCGCCCTGGCGGGGGCCCTCAGGAGGATCGCCCGGGACAACCTCGCCAACCTCCACCCCCATCCCCTCTATGCCCGGTTCCACTACTCCCACCCGCCGCTTACCGAGAGGATCGCCCGGCTGTCGGCCATGGATCCCGACAAAGCGTCTTGATTTTTCCGGAGGGATGATTATGCTAGAAACGTTTCGGTGCCTCGGAAGACGCCCGCCTCAGGGAACGTCCCGAGGGAGCCGAAGACCTTTTGAGGAAGTGGAAAGGGGGGGCTATGCCGATCTACGAATTTTACTGCGACCGGTGCAATACCGTCTTCAGCTTTTTCTCCCGCGGCGTCAATACCACGAAGATCCCCGCCTGCCCACGGTGCAGCCGTCCCTTGAAGCGGCAGATGTCCCTCTTTGCGAAGGTCTCCCGCGGAAAGGACGAGCCGGCCGAAGACGGCACGCCGCCGCTGGACGAGGCAAAGATGGAAAAGGCGATGGCGATGCTGGCCGGGGAGGCGGAAAAGCTCAACGAAGACGACCCACGCCAGGCCGCCCAGCTCATGAGGAAGTTGACCGACGCCACGGGGCTCTCCCTGGGCCCCGGCATGGAGGAGGCCCTGCACCGCCTCGAAAAGGGGGAGGACCCGGACCAGATCGAGGCCGAGATGGGCGACCTGATGGACGGGGAGGAACCTTTCCTTCTGGATGGCCAGGGCCGGAAGGGGAGCCGCAAACCAAAGCCGCGCGTTGACGAGACCCTCTATGATCTTTAGTCCCTGTCCCGACGGCCGGTGCTCTTCCCGGACCCCTTTCGTGACGGCTGTTGATGGCGGATTTTCGGGTGCCGCCCTTCCGGGCTGAAAAGGGACAACGCCGGGAGAGTCTTCATGCGGCGTAGGCCCGGCCCACGTCCAGAAGCCCTGCCGGCGTATCGACGATGAAGTCGGGGCGGGCTGCCAGGAGCCGCTCCCGATCGTGCCAACCCCAGGTCACCGCTGCGGACCGGACGCCGGCTTCCCTGGCCTCCAGGATGTCGCCGGCGGTATCGCCGATGTAAACGGCTTTTTCGCGGACGATCCCGAATTTCTCTAGGGCGTGGTCGATCTTCTCCTTCTTGCTGAGGCGGAAATCGGAACCGAAGATCTCCCGGAAGAAGGGGGCGAAGCCGAAGCGGTCGAGCATCGCCCGGATCGTCCGGTATCCGTTGGAGGAGATGACCACCAGGATGTGGTTCTTCTCAAGGACATCCAGGACCGGGATCATGCCGGCGAAGGGCTTTATGGCCCCGTAGTCGATCCCCGGGAGGACCTCCTTGGCCACCCGGCCGAAGGCGGCCAGATCGACCCCGCGCGCCGCCATCGACTCGTAGTAGTTGCCGTCGAAGAGGGCCAGATAGTCCTCTTTGGTCTTGACGATCGGCGTGCCGATGCGCTCCAGGCACCGGGCCACGGCCTCCGCATAGAGGTCGAGCGAGTCCGCCAGGACGCCGTCGAAATCGAACATGAAAAGAGTATTCATCGATTGCTCTCCATCCCGTCCTTCCGGGTGATGGACGAGCTATACCTGCAAAAGGGGCCCCAATGCAAGCCCTTTCCCGACGGCCGCAGGGAGGCGACAGGAAAGGCTTCGGAAAAAATCCGAGGCGCGAGGCGCATCGTGGCATATCCCGAAACGACCGGGAGGGAAGGGCGCCGTCAGAGGTCGATCCGCAGGCCGTCGTAGGCCAAATCGATTTGGAGAAGCGAGTCGGGGGCATGGATCTTCAGGTACTGGCGGCTTTCCTCGAGAAACCGGTCCAACGCCTCATCGTCGAGGGTCGGCTCGCTGTGGAAGAGGCACAGGCGCTTCGCTTTTGCCAGGACGGCCATCTCGACGCCGAGGAGGTTGCTGGAATGACCCCAGGTTTCCTTGGGCCCGATCGCCTCGGCCAGCGAATACTGGGCATCGAAGACCAGAAGGTCCGCCTCCCGGAAGAAGTCGATGAAGGGGGAATCCGCCTTCTGCGCCTCGGGGCCATGCTCCACGTCCGTCGAGTAGACGAATTTCTTCGCGCCGGACCTGAAGCCGAATCCGTAGGATCCTCCGGGATGGCTCTGGAGGATCGGCCGGACCGAAAGCCCCGCGATGGCATAGGTCTGCCCCGCCTCCAGGGTATGGAAACGGATCTGGGCCCCCAGGGCGTCCAGGGGGATGGGAAAGCCGGGGGGATTCTGCTGGGTCACGAAGGCCGTCTCCAGATCGGCATGACATCCGTAGATGTGGATGCGGTTTCCCGCGCAATAGGCAGGCTTGAAGAAGGGGAATCCCTGGAGGTGATCCCAGTGGAGGTGGGACAGGAAGAGGTGAAACACGGCAGGTTTCTTGCCCCTCTCCGAGAGGAGCAGGGCGTTGCCGAAATCCCTGAGGCCCGTTCCGGCGTCGCACAGGACGAACTCCTCCTGTCCGCCGATTTCGACGCAGGCGGTATTTCCCCCGTAGGTTCCCCGCACCGAGAAGGGGAGCTTCCCGTCAATAAAGGATCCGACCGCCTCATCGGTGGTCAGCGCGTGGGAACGGGACAGGCAAACCGCCCGAAAGATTTTTTCTCGCACCTGGTCCGCCTTAAGCGGCGTCGGCAGTGAACCCCGAGTGCCCCAAAAATGGACGTGCATGCCCCCTCCCGAGAGCCATGTCTCCCGCCTGTGCCGGGGAATCCCGGCGATATGGCGACGGTCACCCGACCTCCCCGATGCCTTCGACTGCCTCAGGGGCTGCAGGATCCGGGAACGATTCGATCACGCCGAAGCAGGCGATGAGGAGGAAAGGACCCGCTCAATCCCTTCCCGGAAGGGCGGACGGATTACCCCTGCCTCGGTGATGATGGCGGCGATCCAAGGATGCGGGGTCACGTCGAAGGCCGGGTTCCATACGGCGACCCCCTCCGGGGCGGTCCGCACGCCGCCGATTCCGGTCACCTCCGCGGGGTTCCGCTCCTCGATCGGAATCGCCCCGCCGTCGTGCAGGGAGGCGTCGATCGTGGAGAGGGGGGCCGCGGTGTAGAAAGGGACTCCGTGTGCGCGGGCCAGAACGGCCAAGGCGTAGGTCCCGATCTTGTTGGCCGTATCGCCGTTTGCGGCGATACGGTCTGCGCCGACCAGGACCGCATCGACCTTCCCCTGCTGCATGAGAGCCCCCGCCATGTTGTCCGTGATCAGCGTGCAAGGCATCCCCTCCCGGACAAGTTCCCAGGCCGTCAATCTGGCCCCCTGGAGGACGGGGCGCGTTTCGTCCACGTAGACATGGATTTTCTTTCCCGCCTCATGGGCGGCCCGGATCACTCCGAGAGCCGTCCCGTAGCCGGCGGTAGCCAGGGCCCCTGCATTGCAATGGGTAAGGATCTGGGCGCCGTCCGGGAGGAGCTCCTGGCCGTGTTGTCCGATCCTGCGGTTGATGGCGATGTCCTCTTCGCCGATCCGGACGGCCTCGGCGACGAGGGCCTTCCGGATATCCTCCGGCGGAGGGGTCTGGTCAAAACACCGTTTCATCCGCTCGACGGCCCAGAAGAGGTTCCGGGCCGTCGGGCGGGCGGCCGAAAACTGTCCGCAGATCCCGTCAAAGGCCTCCCGGAGGGCTTCGTACGGAAGGTCGGGAAGCCCCTTCACGCCGAGGGCGATCCCCATGGCCGCTGCGACTCCGATGGCCGGGGCGCCCCGAACGGTCAGGTCCCGGATCGCGGCGATCACCTCCCGGTAGTCGCTGCAGCGGACGTGCCGCTCTTCGAGCGGCAGGGCCCGCTGGTCGATCAGGACCACGGCGTCCCGATCCCAGAAAAGGGTGCGGATCTCTGTTTCCATCAGAACTTCATGATCAGGGCATGGACCTTCTTGGTATCCGTTTCCCGGATGCTGATCCGGATCTCCTTCGATTTCTTGGCCTCCCCGGGAAAGAAGATGAAGCCGTGGGCAATCTCGCGCGGTGCGATGGCCCGTCTCTCCAGGGTCCGCTTTTGGAGATCCTCCCGGATCTGGGACCGGACATCGGAATCGGTCATCCCCTTGATGCCGCCCATGGTGGCCCCGGCGGCGGCTCCGACCGCCGCCCCTTTCCCGGCCGCCGATCCGACGTTCGTGCCGGTCACGATCCCCACGGCCGCGCCGATGAGGGCGCCGGCTGCGCCGCCCAGGAGTCCCGCTTTGGCCGCTTCGGGGGCGACCTTGCCGAGCTCCGTCTTCTTGGCGAGGCGGTCATAGGCGAGCCGCTCGTCGAGGATCGGCCAGAGGTTGTTCTCCTCGTCCACCAGGAGGGTCTTGTCCGTCAGGATCTCCAGGGGGTGGTTGCCCGTGTTGTCGAAGATCACCTGGATGGGCAGGATGCCCGACCCGCGGATGTCGAAGCCGAAAGCGGCCCCCGCCTCGTCGGGGCTGTCGTAAGCCTTGGCTGCGATCGTGGCGTCCGCTGCGCTGGTGGCGTTCGGGTAGGCCGAGGGCATTTTGAAGGGCACGACCTGCCGCTCGTAGCTGGTGCAGGCTGAAAGCCCAAGGACCACGAGGGCCGCGGCCAAGGTTCCGATGGTGGATTTTCTAACCATAGTGTCCGCTCCTAATCCTAAAAGATGAAATGAGGGGGTCGGGGTGTCCCGACCGGGACGTTCAAGACTGCCTGCACCATAGCAATTGGGCCTTTGGATGTCAATACGGACGGATGGGCCGCCGGAGGGGCTATCAAGGCGTTAAGTGCACATTTTCCTTGAGATTGTACCATGAATTTGTTACCTTCCTGCAAGAAGGAGGTCACAACGCATGAAAATCGGGGTATGTCTTGTCCGCATGTGGGTCGCGCTTCTCCTCCTGGTCCTCCTTGCCGGCTGCAATACCTTCAAGGGGATGGGCCGGGATATCGAGGGGGCCGGGCAGGCCATCGAACGGGCCGCCGACAAGACCAAAGAAGCCATCAAAAAATAAACCGGCTGTCCGCCGAAGGATCGAACTATGGCACCGATGCAGAAACAGCACAAGTTTTCCATCTGGTACGTTCTTCTGGGGATCTGGGTGGTCCTTCTGGTCCAGAACTTCATCGCCTCGATGTATGCCGCCCAGGTCATCCCCTACAGCCAGTTCCTCAACCTGCTCAAGGCCGGCAAGGTCACGGAGATCGCCATCACGGCCAACCAGATTCAGGGAAAGATGAAGGTCGACGGCACGCCGGGCGATTACAAGCTTTTCAAGACGATTCGCGTGGATCCCGACCTCTCCAAGATGCTGGAGCAGTACCCGGTCACCTTCAAGGGCGAGATCGAATCGACCTTCATGCGGGATCTCTTCTCCTGGATTTTTCCGCTGCTCCTGTTCGTCGGCGTCTGGTACTTCCTGATGAAGCGTATGGGCGGGCAACAGGCGGGTTTCATGACCCTGGGCAAGAACAAGGCGAAGATCTACATGGAGAACGAGCTCAACGTCACCTTCGCTGATGTGGCGGGTGTGGACGAGGCCAAGCAGGAATTGCTCGAGGTGATCGAGTTCCTCAAGACGCCGGACAAGTTCACCGAGATCGGCGGGAGGATCCCCAGGGGAATCCTCCTGGTGGGGCCGCCGGGCACCGGCAAGACCCTCCTGGCCAAGGCCGTCGCCGGTGAAAGCGGCGTCCCCTTCTTCAGCCTCTCCGGCTCGGAGTTCGTGGAGATGTTCGTGGGGCTCGGGGCGGCCCGCGTCCGGGACCTCTTCGTCCAGGCCAAGGAGAAGGCCCCCTGCATCATCTTCATCGACGAACTGGACGCTTTGGGAAAGGCCCGCGGCTTCGGGGCCGTGGGCGGGCACGACGAGAGGGAACAGACCCTCAACCAGCTCCTGGTCGAGATGGACGGCTTCGATCCGAAGGTGGGAGTGATCCTCATGGCCGCGACCAACCGTCCGGAGATCCTCGACCCGGCCCTGCTCAGGCCCGGCCGCTTCGACCGGCACGTCCTGGTGGACCGGCCCGACAAGCAGGGGCGGGAGCAGATCCTCAGGGTCCACATGAAGAAGATCAAGACGGTGCCAGATCTTGATGTGGAAAGATTGGCCAACATGACACCGGGCATGGTGGGGGCGGATCTGGCGAACCTGGTCAACGAGGCCGCGCTCCTGGCGGTGCGCCGGGACAAGGGCGAGGTGGGGATGGCCGAATTCGATGAGGCCGTGGAACGGATCATCGCTGGGCTCGAGAAGAAGAACCGCCTGATCAACCGCAACGAGCGGGAGACCGTGGCCTACCACGAGATGGGCCACGCCCTGGTCGCCCTGTCGCTGCCCGGGACCGATCCGGTCCAGAAAATCTCCATCATCCCCAGGGGGATCGCCGCCCTGGGCTACACGATGCAGGTCCCCACGGAGGACCGGTTCCTCATGAGGAAGACGGAGCTGGAAAACAAGATCGCCTCGCTCCTGGGGGGGCGGGCTGCCGAGGAAATCGTTTTCGGCGACATCTCCACAGGGGCCCACAACGACCTCGCCCGGGCGACCGACATCGCCCGGAGCATGATCCGGGAGTACGGCATGAGCGAAAAGCTCGGGCAGGTCTATCTGGCGGGCGAGAAAAAACCCCTCTTCCTGGGGGCTCCCCCCCAAGAGGCCGGGAGTTACAGCGAGGCGACCGCCGAGATCATCGACGGGGAGATCCGAGAAACCATCCGGCGGGAGTATCACCGGGCCCTCATGATCCTGCGCGAGAAGCGGGAGATCCTCACGCGGGGCGCCCGGCTCCTCCTCGACCGGGAGAAGATCGATGGCGAGGAGATCCGCGCCTTGATGGAAGCGCCGGCTGCTTCTCCTGCCCCGGCCGCAGCCGGACCGGGCGTAAATTAACTGGATTTCCGTCCGCCTTTCTGATACATGAACAAATCCCCCCAGGGGGCGCCGATCCATCCAGCACGACAGTTGAAAAGGAGAACACCATGGCATCCAAGAGCAGGGAAACGCGTTTGCGGCAGCAGGCCGAATGGGAAGCGACACTCCAGAAACGCCTGGCCTTTCTGGCCGGTAAGGGGGCGGACGAAAAGAAGATCGCCCAGGATGTGCAGGTCAGGGAATTGAAGGCGAAGATCAAGGAATCCAAGGCCCGCCTGCGGGCAATCGATGCCAATGAGAAACGGACGGCCGATCTGGCCGCAGTCAAGGCGGAACGCCTGGCCAAACCGAAAGAAGAGGCCCCGAAGGCCAAGAAGGCCGAGGAGCCGCCTCCCGAAGAAGCCAAACCCAAGAAGAAAAAGAAGAAGGAAAAGGAAGGGGAGACCCCCCAGCCCCAGACGGCCTAGACCGCCTTCAGTTCCCCTGCCTCAGATGGCAGGTGTCGTTGAGCAGGATGAGACGGGGCGGGTACTCCGGGTGGCATTCCAGCGCAGTCAGCGAACAGTTGGTCAGCAAGAACCGCCCGCGGAAGGTCTGTTCGAACCCCAGGGCATGACAGAGGATCGCCCGGAGGGGGCCGCGGTGTGCGGAAATCAGGGCCGTCTTGCCCTCTCGGGCCGCCTCGTCGAAGACACGGCCTGCCCGAGAGGCAAGGGTAAGGAAATCCTCGCCCCCGGGGGGGCGGCCGATCCCGCCTCCCCGACGCCAGGCCGCCATGTCCTCTGGGAACCGCTGGGCCGCCTCCCGGCGCGTCAGGCCCTCCCAAAGTCCGTAGTGGCACTCGCGGAGTCCCGGGGTTGAAACGATTTTGACTTCGCGCGGCTGCGCTGCGGCGATGATGCGGGTCGTTTCGAGGGAACGGCCCAGATCGCTGGTGTAGATCGTCTCCAATGGGACGGATGCCAGCCGCACGGCCAGGGCTTCGGCCTGGGCCCGGCCGCAATCATTCAACGGAATATCGGTTTGTCCTTGGATACGCCGGTCCTGATTCCATTCGGTCTGGCCGTGGCGGATCAGATAGATGATGGAAATGGCACACCTCCGTACCGGGAAGCCCGGTCTTCTCGTTGATGGAGGCAGAACATAGAGAGAAGCGGTCCCTCTGTCAAGGATTATTCCAATTTTCCCGCTTCGCCGAGGGCGAAGCAGCCCGATGTTTTTGTGAGGAAAACCGGTTTTGCTTGCTTTTCTTTCCGAACTTCATTATAGTTTGCCCATCTTCAATCATATTGAAACCTTAAAATAGGGTTCGCTCTTTACCGGCGGGTCTTAGGGAGTTTGATCAATGGCCGTCAAAAAGCAGAATACGGAGGTCAGACAACAGCAGATCATCAATGCCGCCAGGATCCTGATTTTCAAATACGGAAGCGAACACCTGACGGTCAAGAAGATCGCCGCACAGGTCGGCATCTCCGAAGCGGCCATCTACCGCCACTTCACGAGCAAGAAGAGCATCCTTTCATTTTTGTTGGACCACATCGAAGAGTCCCTGCTGGCTGATCTGGCCAAAGAGATCACCGATGGCCAACCGATCATGATCGAGATCATCGAAAAGACCATCCACAATCACTTCTCGGCCATCGATCTCAGAAAAGGCATCTCCTTTCAGGTCATCGCCGAGATCATCAGCCTCGGGGACAAGGGCCTCAACAAAAAGGCCTATCAGACCATCAGCCGATACATCCAGGGGCTTAAAGAACTTCTCGCTGGAGCGGTCCAGAACGGCTCCATCCGGAAAGACCTAGATCTGGAAGCGGCCGCGACGCTCCTTTTCGGCCTCATCCAGGGCCTGGTGAACCTCTGGTCTCTCAGCAACGGCAGTTTCAAACTGATCGACCAATACACGCTCCTGTGGCAGGTCTATCGCGAGGCCGTCATCCGCCACTGAACCCCCTTACCATGGTCGATACCGACGACAGGCCGTGGCCGTTCCCGCGCGGGGCCGACTTCCGCCGAAGACTCCTGAAGTGGTATGCCGTCCGCCAACGCCCCCTTCCCTGGCGCGAAACTTCCGATCCCTACGCCGTCTGGCTCTCGGAAATCATGCTCCAGCAGACCCAGGTCGACACGGCCCTTCCCTATTACCGCCGTTTTCTGGAGCGCTTTCCGACCGTCGAGGCCCTGGCGGCCGCCTCCCAGGAAGAGGTCCTCAAGCTGTGGGAAAACCTGGGCTATTATTCCCGCGCCCGTCATCTCCACGAGGCCGCGGTCCTCATCGTCGAAAAACACGGGGGGCGGATCCCCAACCGGTGGGACGCCCTCATCCGCTTGCCCGGGATCGGACGGTACACGGCCGGAGCGATCCTCAGTATCGCCTACGGACTGCCCCTGCCCGCCGTGGACGGGAACGTGCGGCGCGTGGCCAGCCGCCTGGGCGCCCTGGAGGGACCTCTCGACAACCCGGCGGGCACCACGAGGATTGAGGCCCTTCTGGTCCCTTTGATCCCCAAAAGGGAGCCGGGGCTTTTCAACCAGGCCCTCATGGAGCTGGGGGCCCTCGTCTGCAGACCCAGGGAGCCAGCCTGCCCGGACTGTCCCCTCAGGGCGCTCTGTCGGGCCAGGGCGCTCGGATGGACGGACCGGCTTCCCAGCCGGGAGAGACGGCGTACGGTTCCCCATAGGGAGGTCGTGGCCGCCGTCCTGTGGGGGGAACGAAAGCGTCTGCTGATCGTCCGCCGACCCCCCGACGGTCTTCTCGGGTCCCTCTGGAAATTTCCGGGCGGCATCCTTGATCCCAGGGAACCCCTCGCCGAGGGGCTCCGGCGGATTGTCCGCGGGGAGCTGGGCGTAGAGATCGACGTCGGCGGAAAGATCACCACGGTGAAACACACCTACACCCATCTGCGCATCACCCTCACCGCCTTCTCCTGCACTTTTCCGGACGGCCGTCCCACCCGCCGCGGCCGTCCATGGCGATGGACCTCTCTTCAGGAGTTGGACCGGCTCCCCTTTTCCAAGGCGGACCGGCTCGTCGTCCAGGCGCTTCATTCGGTCTGATCCGCCCGACAGCCCCCAAGCCGTGTAGAAAAAGTTCTTTACTTCAGACATTCTGGTAATATGATTGAAAAGCATTTTCTCCGCGGAGGAAACAAGTATGGACAGACCAGTCAACAAAATCAGGGAAGGGCGTTCCTGGAACATCTGGATACGGGTCATCCTTTCGGTCGCCATCTTGCTCATGGCCTGGGGAGCCGCCTGGGGCGACGGAGCGATCCGGCATGCAGACCTGGGGGATTTCAGGCTTGAGGACGGGTCGGTCATCCGCGACTGCCGGCTGGCCTACCGGATCCTCGGGCGGCCCGACGAAACACGGTCCAACACGGTTCTGGTCCCGACATGGTTCATGGGGACGACGCAGGAACTGGTCGATCTGGGGATTGTCGGGCCCGGGAAGGTGATCGACACATCGCGATACCTCGTCGTCGCCGTGGATGCCTTCGGGAACGGCGTCTCCTCGTCTCCGTCCAACAGCGCAGTTCAGTCCGGCCTGGCATTTCCTCAGTTTTCCATCCGGGACATGGTCAGGGCCCAGCAGGTCCTCCTGACGGAGCACCTGGACATCCGCCGCCTTCATGCCGTGGTCGGGATGTCCATGGGCGGGATGCAGGTTTACCAGTGGATGGTTGCCTATCCCGATTTTCTGGACAGGGCCGTTCCGATCGTCGGGACGCCCTGGATGACCTCCTACGATCTCCTCCTCTGGTCCGCCGAATTGGGAATCCTCGAGAGGCTCCGGGATTGTCGGAATAGAGAGGCGGCGATGAAGACGCTGGCCCCTGTTCATACGCTGCTGCTGTGGCCTCCCCGCTACCGCGCAGCGGCCACGGCGCCTGACAGGGTCCCGGAGTTCCTGCGCGGCCTGGAGGAAGGTTTTCTCCGATACGACCCCACCGACTGGGCCTGGCAGCTGAAGGCCCTCATGAGTCAGGACATCCGCAGAGGCTTCGAAGGGGCCGAGAGGGCGGCCCAGGCCGTGAAGGCCAGGACCATGGTCGTCTCGGCCTCGCAGGACCAACTCATCTATTCGGAGCCTGCCCGGGCCCTGGCCCGACTCCTGAATGCCGAAACGGCGGAGCTGACCGGCGACTGCGGCCATCTGGCCTTCCTGTGCGAAACGCAGAAGCTCGGGGAACTCGTGGGCGGATTCCTGAAAAGGGACAGGCGGACGCCTGACAAAGCTTTTCGGTAGCTCTTGCAGATCGTGAAGCGGAGGATATGAACCCGGCCCTGCCCGTCCTGTTCTCCCTGACGCTTTTCTTGAGCGCGGCGCTGCTCTTCACCCTCGAGCTGATGATCGCCAGGATGATCCTTCCGCTTTTCGGCGGCACGCCCGCCGTCTGGAACACCTGCATGATGTTCTTCCAGGCGGTTCTCCTCGCGGGTTACGGGTATGCCCACCTCCTGGGGACGAGGGCGGGGACGGCCCGCCAGATCGCCGTCCATTTGACGCTCCTGGCCGCCGCCTCAATCGTCCTGCCGGTCGCCGTCCCGCGGCAGTGGGCGCCTTCGCCGGAGGGAAATCCGGTGGTGGAACTGCTCGGGCTGCTCCTGATCACCGTCGGTCCCCCTTTCTTCGTCCTTTCGGCGATCGCCCCCCTCCTCCAGCGCTGGTTCGCCCGGACCGGACATCCTGCGGCCGGCGATCCCTACTTTCTTTACAGTGCCAGCAACCTCGGCAGCATGCTGGCCCTGATCGGCTACCCGGCGTGGGTGGAACCCCATCTCCGACTGGCCGGGCAGGGCCGTGCCTGGACCGCCGGCTACGTTGCCGTCCTCGCCCTCACCCTCCTGTGCGCGGCGGTCCTGTGGCGATGCCGGCCGGCCTGTCCGCCCGGGGAACGGGCCGAGGGAGAAGGCGCGGCGGGGCCCTGCGACGCCCCGGCCCCCCTTGGCCGGCGGGAACAGGGCCGGTGGGTCCTTCTGGCCTTTGTCCCCTCGAGCCTGTTGCTCGGGGTGACCTCCTTCCTCAGCACGGACGTCGCCGCCATTCCGCTCTTCTGGGTTGTCCCCCTGGCGCTCTATCTCCTGTCCTTCATCATCGTCTTCGCCCGGGTCCCGGCCCTGGTCCACCGGATCTCGGTGTGGCTTCTGCCCCTCACGCTGCTCGCCCTCTTCCTGGCCGACTTCTCGGACATGGGCCTCCCGAAGTGGGCGGTCTTCTCGGTCCACCTTGTGAATTTCTTCCTGGTCTCGATGGTCTGCCACGGCGAAATCGCCCGGACAAGGCCTGCGGCTGGGCACCTGACGGCTTTCTATCTCTGGATCTCCGTCGGCGGAGTTCTCGGCGGCATCTTCAATTCCCTCGTTGCGCCGGTGGCCTTTGCGGCCCTCTTCGAATATCCCGTGGTCGTGGTCCTGGCGGCCCTGCTCGTCCCGGCCGGCCGGAGGGCGACGGTGCCCGCCCGACTGACCTGGAAGGAACCCGTCCTGTATCTCGGGACGCCGCTCGTCCTGGCGCCGCTCGTCCACCACCTGGCGACGGACATCTCCGTGGGGAACGCCCTGTACTCCCGTCTGATCGGCCTTCCCTTCTCCTGGAGGACCTTCAGCACGATCGTGAATCTCGGCTTTCCCGCCCTGGCCTGCGCAGGTCTCCTCTTCCTGAAGCGGCCGCTTCTCTTCGGCATCGGGTTCGCCGCAATCTTCGTGACCATGACCGTTCAGAAGGACCTCGGGATGGACATCGTCCATCGGCAGCGGAACTTCTTCGGGGTCCTGACCGTGTCGCGGTCGTTTGACGGCTCCTTCCTGAACCTCTCCCACGGCACGACGCTGCACGGCAAGCAGTGGCTGAGCCCCTTTCATCGGCTCGAGCCGGCCTCCTATTACCATCGGAATGGTCCGGCCGGGGAAGTCTTCGCCGAGTTCGACGGGACAAGGAAAAAGGAGCGGATCGCCGTCACGGGACTGGGTGCCGGGACGCTGGCCGCATATGCGGGTCCCGGTCAGGAGATCGATTTCTATGAGATCAACCCTATGGTCAAGGGGATCGCCGCCAACGCTGAATACTTCAGCTACCTGAGCGATTGCCGAGGCCGCTGGAGGGTCATCCTCGGGGACGCCCGGCTTACCCTGGCGCAGGCGCCTTCCGGCCACTATGGCCTGGTGGTCCTGGACGCCTTCAACTCCGATTCGATCCCGGTCCATCTGCTGACCCGGGAGGCGGTGGACCTCTATCTTTCGAAGCTCGAACCGGACGGGGTCCTCCTCGTCCATATCACGAACCGCTACGTGGACCTTGCCCCGGTCCTGGCGAGACTGGCCCAAGAGAAGGGATTCGCCTGCCGGCTCCGCGACGACGAGAGGGATTTCGAAACAGGGAGAGACGGTTCGTCCTGGGTTGTGATCACCCGGTCCGAGAGGGATCTCGGCGGCCTCGCCCGAAACGGCGCGTGGAAGAAGATGGCGCCGCGTCCGGGGGTCGGCGTCTGGACCGACGACTTTTCGAACCTGCTGTCCGTCTTCAAATGGTGAGAATTATTTCTTGTCGCCCTTCTTCATGGGGGACCTCGGCGTCATCCATTCCTTCAGGACGATGACGCCGTCGCCGTCCCTGTCGGCGGCCTTGAAATAGGCCTCGCAATAGGCAGTGTACTCCTGGGGGGAGACCTTCCCGTCCTGGTCCGTATCCATCACCTTCACCTGAGCCACGAAAAAGGCGCTCCATTCCTCTAGGCTCGTCTTGCCGTCCCCGTTGGTGTCCATCCCAGGCGTGGCGTATTCGTCCTTCGTGATGACGCCGTCGCCGTTTTTGTCGAGGATCTTGAAACGGGCCGTGTAGTAGGCGGTCAGGGACTCCACGGTAACATTCCCCTTCTCGTCCTTCTTCAGCGTGGAGAAGGCACCCTCGTAAAAGGCCATGAACTCTTCCCGGGTGACCTGGCCGCGCGGGCCGGAGCCGGTCAACGTGCGCCAGTCG
>CAYOGU010000057.1:0-14285 GCA_964403345.1 uncultured Syntrophus sp.
CACGATCCCCGGGGCATTGGCCGGGAGCCGGGTCAGAACCCTTTTGAGGGCCTCCGTCCCTCCAGTCGAAGCTCCGATGGCAATCACCTTGTAAGAAGTTTCGGCAAGGGCTTTTAACGGTGTGCCTTCTGAGGAAGGGGCTTCTGATTCGACTCTCACGACCTTGGCCCAAGCCGCCGCCCTGATCTTTTCAACCAACTGGACGCTCATATCGCTTACTGTATAGGAGCTGCCTGGTTTGGCAATAACATCCACGGCACCGATCTCCATGGCCTCGAGCGTCAATTTCCCTCCCTTAGGCGTCAAGGAACTAACAATGATGGTGGGGAGAGGGTAGTATTTCATCATTTTCCGAAGGAAGGTCAAGCCGTCCATCCGGGGCATCTCGATATCCAACGTAATCACATCGGGCTTGAGGGTCACAATCTTATCCCTGGCGACAAATGGATCCGGTGCCGAGCCAACGACTTCGATGTCAGGATATTTAGAGAGTTCCTCCGAAAATATCTTTCTGACGATGGCCGAATCATCAACGATGAGAACTTTGATCTTTTTCAATTTATCGATCCTTAGCGCTATAGGGGTCTCCACCGAATACGCCGGTCATGACCCGGTTATTGATCACTCTATCTGCCTTGGAGTCCATATGTTCTCTTGTAAAACCGAAGCACCTCAAACAAATTGTCCACAGCCCCTCGCCGGGATGCCTAATCTTTTTAGCAGGATCTGTGGGAAAGACCGTTGTCTAAAGGATCACCGTTCTCGACTGTCACTAAAGCGTCCATCGGATTCTATCGATCAAAGGGATCTACTCCCCTGTATCCACCCTCACCTCAAAGGAACCGCATTCAGTCGCAAAGGCCAATCTTACCCCTTTATCATCCCCACCCGTTCCCTCATCGGTGTGACCGGGTAGGCGATCGCACGTCGGAATCGACATCTGGGACCCGTGCACAGGATCGACCTTCCGAAGGAAACTGCCACAGATCATATTGATGGCCTCTTTAACGCAGTCCGTCATCATCGAATCATTCACTTCCGCATCATCGAGACTCAACATATTCTTGGCCATGGTTCTTGCCAGATCCGAGGAAAGCAAGATCTGCATGTCCCCTCTGAAGGGTCCTTCAAAGTGGATTGCAGCCCGCAGCTGATGGGATTGTTCCATCTCCCTCAACGGTTCGGCAAAAACAAAAAACATCTTTTCGAATACATCAAAAATCGAGGGCAGAAGCATCTCTTCGATCTTCTTGGTATTCTCCATCAGATCCCACTCCTATGACATTGTAGAGCACCCTTCGGATGTCCTCCGGCAGAAAGGGTTTTTTGATAAATTCCTTTGCCCCCGCCTCCAAGGCCTCGTGCATCCTTTCACTGCTTCCTTCCGTAGAAATGATAATCGTCGGGATATTTTGATAGAGGGGGTCCTGCTGCAGGGCCTTCAGCAGTTCCAGACCGTTCATTTCGGGCATGTTGATATCCGACACGATCACATCCACCCAGTTTTGCTTCAGCTTCTCCAAGGCTTCCCTTCCATTGCCGGCCTCAAGACACTGGTCGAGTTTAAAACCCGAGATGGTAATCACTTTCTTGATCACCGACCGCATGGCGCCGGAATCATCCACAATGAGAACGTTGAATGACATAATCTCCTCTTAATCGGCCTATGTGTAAATCACGTCCCTTGCCGTTTCCAACTCATCATGAAGCGTGATGAAACACTTTTCCAGATCAGCGGCCCTGAGGTCAAAAAACCTCATGCCCTCCTCCAGCCCTTTATACGCAAGGCCGTCTACCCCTCCATCGATCCCATACATCAGGCAGGCTTGATCGGATAAGTATACAAACCAGGCATTCGTTTTGTCCGCCTCCGTAAGCAGATCAGGTCGGTGGTGATAGGCGATGGCGTCTCGGATTTCAGCCGGGAAATTCCAATGGGCAGCAACCTTTCCTCCAACCTGCGCATGATTGATGCCCAAGATTTCCTCTTCCGCTTCCAGGAAGGAACATTGTCCCTGTCTCACACGGCTGATGATCTGCTCAAATGAATCGTAAACATATTCACCCATGATGACCTTGCCGATATCGTGCAGCAGGGCTGCAGTATAGAGGGCCGGATCTTCTCTCTTCCGGATCAGTCGGGAAAGGATCTGAGACATCAGGGCAACGGCGACAGAATGCTCCCACAGATCGCTTGACTGCGCCTGATATCCCTTACAGCCCTTTCTATAGAACCGCGTAACACCGGCCATTTGAACCGCCCTGATCAATTGCTGTTGTCCGAGATACACCACAGCGTCTTGAATCGTCTTGATCTTCTGACGGACGCCAAAATAAGCCGAATTGCTTATCTTTAAAATATTTGCCGCAATTGCCTGATCGTACCGGATCACATTCACCAAGTCGGCCACTGCATAATCTTCATTATGGAGAAGATCGGTCACCTTCTGGATCGTCGCCGGAAATGCCGGGAGCTTTTCAATCGATTTAAGGATCCGGTCAATCATCATAGTTCCTTTACCGTACCCTCCGAACTTTTGACCAAACACCGGCCATTGGCGAGTTCGAGCCTCACCGTGCGGTTGCAGTTCCTGCCCGTATCTTCAGCATCGATCATAACGTTGTTGTGCCAGAATATTTTTCTCATCGCCATGATGTTCTTTTGACCAATGCGAAAATAATTTCCATCGTCCAGGATGCTTGCCCCGCCGGCAACCTTTACGACCATCCTTTGCTTTTCGGCCCCGATGGCATAGCAGGATTTGAACAGAAGCGGGATCCCCGTGTCGGCAAACATGGCGGCCTTTTCCTTGGCTTTGCTGGCATCCAGCGTCGAATCGGGAAGCATGAAATGCAGGAGCCCTCCCACTTTCATCTTGGGATCGTAGACGGCGACACTGATGCAGGATCCAAGTGCATAGGTGATGAGGACGTCATCTGGATTATTGCTAACCTTCAGATCTGAAATCCCCACAATAAGCTCACTCATAGATACACATATTTCATTTTCGATAGATACTCGGTTCTATATACTTGAACTCATGGTCCAATCCCGTAAGACTCTCAGAATGCCCGGCGAAGAAATACCCCCCTTTCTGAAGGCAGTTGTAGAATCGTCTCACCAGCGCGGCCTGCGTTTCCTTGTCGAAATAGATCAACACATTACGGCAGAAGATGACGTCGAACACAAAATTGGAAGGCGGCGGCGTCATCAAATTGAATCTGGAAAACTGGACCATCTCTCGAACATTTTTTTTGATACGGAAAAAACCTTCATAGGGACCGCTCCCGATCTGGAAGTACTTCCGCAACATGGCCGGAGATATATTCTTTAGTTTTTCCTTGGCGAAGATCCCCTTGCTGGCCAAACCCAACACCCTCGTGGAGATATCGGTCGCAACGATCTTGATGTCGGCCTGAAATTCTTCGGCACACTCGCAAACCGTCATAGCGATGGAATACGGTTCTTCCCCGGTGGAGCAACCAGCGCTCCAGATCCTCGGTTTGGCAGATGAACCTCCCGGTCTTGCCCCAGACAGCATAGCCGGCAGAACTTCACTGAGCTTCCGGAAGTGGCTATCCTCCCGGAAAAAATAGGTGAGATTCGTGGACAGCGAATCGATCATGGAGATCAATTCGTCCGTTCCTTCATCGCTCACGACATAACGATAATAATCCCCGAATGAGGAAAAGTTGCCTTCCCTCAGCCTCTTGCTGAGGCGTGCCTTGACCAGTTCCCTCTTGCCATCGTGAAGATTGATCCCGCACTGCTCATAGACGAGGCGGCTGATCCGTTCAAAATCAATATCTCTCAATTCGTATACAGACATACTATCGCGCATAGTGCCGAAGACCTTCTTTGCAACCCCATCACGAGCCACTGTTCGACTATGAAAGTTAATCAATATTTGTGCCAGATGACGAAGAAATCCATAGATAACGTTTTTTTAAACAACCTTTCCAAGGATTCCGGCTGGTAATCGGATTGGAATGGACGTTAATAGTCATAGCTTTGACGTTAAAATCCCATTGGCCAGCCATTTAGGCAACGAAAAAGATAAATTTTTGACATTACCCTGTTGTTATTTTCACGATCATGCCGTATAACTATCATCAGTCTTGATCGACGGTCAGAACGTCACTCTTGTGGGAAATGGATGAGGGCCTCACATGAAGAACGCTAAGATACTGATTGCGGAAGACAATGATCTTAGTCGCGAAAACCTCGCCGAATTGTTATCCCTGTGCGGCTATGATGTCAAGGCCGTGGGAGACGGCAAAGCAGCCATGGACACACTCCTTGAGCAGCGGTTCAATCTGATCATCACCGATTTGAAAATGCCCAATGTGGACGGATTGGAACTTCTCAAATTCGCCAAGGAAACGAATCCAGACAACATCGTGATCATGATTACCGGATACGGAACCGTCAACACGGCCGTGGATGCCATGAAACTGGGGGCCTTCGATTACATCACCAAACCCCTGCGGGATGATCTCGTGAAATTGACCGTCGCAAGGGCCCTGTCTTTCGCCAGTCTCAAGGAAGAAAATGTTGTCTTAAAGGATCATCTCAAAGACAAGCACGATTTCGGCAAGATGATCGGTTACAGCGACTGCATGAAAAAGGTATTCGACACGATCACCAGGGTTTCATCTTCTGATAGCACCATTCTGATCCATGGCGAAAGCGGGACCGGCAAGGAACTGGTGGCACGGGCCATCCACTTCAACAGTGATCGCAAGGGCCATCCCCTGATCCCCGTGAACTGCGGGGCCATTCCCGAAGAGCTGCTGGAAAGCGAATTATTCGGCCACGAAAAGGGGGCGTTTACAGGCGCCATCCGTACCAAGATCGGTCGTTTCGAACTGGCCCAAGGGGGAACCATTTTTCTGGATGAAATCGGGGACATGAGCCCCGCTCTGCAAGTCAAGCTGCTTCGGGTCATCCAGGAAAGAGATTTCGAACGCATCGGCGGGTTGAAGACCATCAGTGTGGATGTCCGCATCATCGCCGCAACCAACCAGAATCTTGAAAAAGCCGTGATCGAAAAGAAATTCCGGGAAGACCTCTTTTACCGGATCAACGTGATCCCGATCCATCTGCCGCCTTTGCGCGAACGGGACAAGGATATTGAAATCTTGGCCCATCATTTTTTAAAGAGATTCAACCAATTGGCAAAGAAAAACATTGCCCGGATTTCACCCGAGTCCATCCATTGCTTCATGCGTTATCCCTGGCCGGGCAATGTAAGGGAACTGGAAAATCTGATGGAGATGCTGGTCGTCATGAAGGAAAAAGGAGACATCGAGATCAGCGATCTGCCCCCAAAACTGCTCAATTACACCAATGCGGACCTTTCCCGCAGCCACGTGGATCTGCCCAGCGAAGGGATCAATTTCAATGAAATGGTCAGCCGTTTTGAAAAAGACTTGCTGCTCCAGGCCTTAAGAAAGAGCCGCGGTGTAAAAAACAGGGCCGCAAAACTCCTCCAGTTGAATCGAACGACACTGGTGGAAAAACTGAAGCGCTTCAATCTTCATGAGGGGGATTCCGCCTGGGGTAACGAAGCCTGAACCGGCCAAATTACGCCACCGCCAAAACGTCCTGTCCTTTCAGGAGTCCAGGACTTCCCGGATCTTCAGGGATACTTCCTGTATCCTGAAGGGTTTCTGAATGAACCCGTTACAACCCCTTGCCATGATCTGTTTGGCCTGTCCGATGAGGCTATACCCGCTGGAGAGGATCACCTTGATCGATGGATCCATGGCCTTCAGCTGATCGAAGGTTTCCCCGCCTCCCAAATCCGGCATGATCATGTCCAGGATGACCAGGCTGATCTCCCCTTTCCTTTTCTGGTATTGGGAAATCGCCTCCTTCCCTGACCGGGCACAGATAACCCGATAACCAAGCGTCTCCAGAACCTCCTGCATCACCTCAACGATGACCGCCTCATCATCCACGATCATGATGGTTTCATGACCCTTTACATCCAGCCGTTCTGGACTCTGGACCGGTGTTACACTCTTTGTGGAAGCAGGCAGATATATCTCGAAGGTCGTTCCGCGGCCCTTCTCGCTGATCACCTGGATAAACCCCCCATGGCCCTTGACGATGCCGTAAGTCGCGGCCAGTCCCAGTCCCGTCCCACGTCCCATCTCCTTGGTCGTAAAGAAGGGTTCAAAGATACGGGCCCGTGTTTTTTCGTCCATTCCCACTCCCGTATCCGTCACCGATACCTTCACGTAGGAACCTGGATTGACATAGAAGGATGTTTCCCTGAAGTCATTCAAGATGACGTTCTGCGTCTCCAAACGGAGTTCTCCGCCGCCAGGCATGGCCTGCCAGGCATTCTGATAGAGGTTCAGCAACACCTGTTCCGCCTGATCCTGATCCACTTCAACCGGCCACAGATCCTCTTGAAATTGGCACGTGATCACAATCTCCTTCTTTGTCCTCCCGAACATGGAGGAAGTCTTCCGGATGACTTCGTTCAATGCGACCGGCCTGACCTCATATTTCCCCTCCCGGGCAAATCCGAGCAACTGGCGGGTCAGCTCCGCCCCGTTTCGGACCTGCTCCTCGATGCCTTTGAGTTTGTTGTAATGGGGATGGGCGGGGTTCAGGTCAAGCATCATCAACGAGGTATAACCCTGGATTCCCATCAGGAGGTTATTGAATTCATGAGCGATTCCACCGGCGAGGGTGCCGACAGCCTCCATTTTTTGGGCCTGGATGAGCTGAGATTCCAATTTCCGGCGTTCCGGGACGTTACGAATGATCGCCAGCATGGCCGGCCGCCCCAGATAGTCCATGCAGTTGCTGGTAAATTCGAGAATGACTTCTCTGCCATCCTTGTGTCTGCCGACGGTCTCATAGACATTGGGCAGGATTTCGCCCTCCATCCTCCGCTGGTGCCATTCGCTCAGTTTGAGCCATTCACGATCAGCGATGAACGTCGAAACGGCCTGCCCGACGACCTCGGCCTCGTGGCAACCCAGCATCTCACAGAAAGCAGCATTGGCCAGGCAGAACCGATCATCCTGAATGATGACGATCCCATCCCTGGCCTGTGTCACCAGGGTGCGATATTTCCGCTCAGATTCGAAGATTGAACGGCACCCATCCTCCGATTCTTCCTTGAGAGATATCCTGTCGCTCGAAACGAAAGGCTGGTTATCCGATTTTCCCCGATTTCGATTATCTGAATCCATCAATGGATGTTTCCCCTTTATCCGGGGTCTCTGGATGTACATCAGAACCGTTTCTTCCATCGATCCAATTTAGCGAAGGCTTCCTCAACCGCCCTCATGAGCAGGTCCATGGAAACCGGCTTGGTGAAATAATCATCGAAACCGGCCTCCCTGCACTCTTCCACCTCAAAAAGACCGGACCACCCCGTTATCGCATATATGATGGAGATCGGCTTGTTTCTTTTAATCTGTCTGCACAGCTCGATCCCGTTCATGCCGAACAACTTGAGATCCAGGAAGATCAGATCAACGTCGTTCTGTTCCAGTATCTGGAGTGCCTGCTCTCCCTTTTCCGCCAGGTAGACCTCGTATCCGGCTTCACTGAAAGTTGATTGAAAAAGCTCGCGAATGGACCGTTCATCGTCAACGACCATCATCTTTCGGCCCATGCAAACCTCCTTTTACAGAAATGGTTTAATGGGAAGGTCGCACCGGCCTGAGATACAGACCGGCCATGGCTCAACAGCCCTTCCCAATTTCCCGGCATCATCCACTGCAAACGACCTTTTTGCATTGCATATTGCCATATTTAATAAAAATTTCAATTATTTTTTTGTTTCCCTGCTCTCTAAATCCCTGCGGTCTGAGAAAAAGTCGCCCCCACCGAAATCAGGGTGATCAGGCAATCACGGCCCCTCCTTTCCGTATGACAAATATCCAGCTCTCCTTATCGTTTTCTTGACATCCGATCCCGGAACGGCCAATGAGCCCCTTGATGTATGCCAACCATATGCAAACATCGGAAAGTCCGTAAGAATTGCGTCGCGTACGTTCAGCCCGACCTAGCCCGCGAGGTATCCCTATTTCTTTTTCTTGTTATCGTAATGCTGGTAATGTTGGACGAGTTTCGGATTGGCCATGTCCTCGGGGGTAATCTTGGCAATCATTTCAATGGCGGCAAGGTCCAGTTTTATCCGCCGGATCTTGGCATCAAGAAAAGGAATTCGTTTTTTAAACATTGTCCGTTTTGATATCTCCATGAACGGTTTTTCGCTGAGTTCCTTGACCATCTCGTCTCGGGCAGCCACCATTTCCTTAAGCTTTTTGTTCAACCACTCCTTTTTGTCCATTGGGGGAGGTTGCTGATCCTCCTCGGGATCCTTCCCGCGATCGCTCGCTGGTTCAGGACCTGCAATGGTTTTCTTATTTATTACCTGATAGTCCTGTGCGTTCCTAGCCTCCCGTGCTGTCTTCTTAATGCATACGTCGACCACAAAATCCCCCTTTTCCGTATGGAAGGGGATGACGATGCTGGGACTGTCAAGGATATGGTTGATGGTATGGTTTTTTCCAAAGACCACCGAAGGGATGGCCGCATAGACCTTCATCCCATCCTTCTCCATATGCGTCCTGGCCACGCCAGAAATCATATTGGTCAGTTCCCCTACGGCATCAAAGACATCCTGGTTAGCCTCTGCATAGGTCTCCCCCAGCATGCGGCTCACCACATGGCAGATGCAGTTCTCGGTGAAACTGATCGCCAGCGAGCCGATGGCATCACCGGTAATTCCAATGATACCCGATACATCACCGGCAGCAAGGTTATCTTCTTTCAGATACACCTTCCCTGGATGGGGTTCTGTAAAGGTCATCTTTTTGAGGACTTCCACTGTGCCTTGCAGAAACGGGTTGATAAATTTAACATCCATCGAAATCGTTCACCTCACGAAAAGGAGACCTGCCTTATCCTGTTTCAAGATCTCCATGCTGTTCGATACCCTTGGCAGCCCAAAGCCTTTCACCAATGAACGCCCACCCCGTGAGTGAGACGCTTCCGTTGCCGGCAGTGGATTAAGCGGAACCGCCGTTCGATTCCCAAGCCTTTGAGAATCCATTGAAGGGAATATCGTTCTGAATCGGAAAGATACACCTTACAGCCGGCTTCCGCATCCATGGACTTCCTCCCATTGCAAACAACACCACCCCAATTAAGAAGCACAATTCATGCCCTCTTTCCCTGACAGCCCCTAAAACTATCCCCCATTCTTGCAGGATCCGGTTTGAATCCGTTCTCTGAAAAGGCTATGGATAGAGATCCGGCTTTCACAATCTCCCCGGTCATGGTTGATCGACACCTAAAGCGTCTCGGGATTTCGTCATAAGTCATCGCCGTGATCCGGATGGATCCCCGGCATCATTTTCATAGAGTCCCAACAATTCTCTTGACTTTT
Source organism: uncultured Syntrophus sp. (assembly GCA_964403345.1). GTDB lineage: Bacteria > Desulfobacterota > Syntrophia > Syntrophales > UBA5619 > JAKAFS01. The sequence continues at coordinate 9,426 of CAYOGU010000057.1, forward strand.
CATATGCGATATCCTATGAGAGCGGGACAGCGGGAATTTAGAGGTCAATTGCTCCGCTATACAAATGTGCTAAAGTGCCGGAATCGAACAACAAACCCGCGCTTTGGCGTGGGTTTTTTATTCAGCGGCGTGTTAAGACGAACCACCCCTCAGCGAGTCAACTCAGGAGGGGTATAACGAATTCACGATTAGGAGCGTGCGCATGCAGATTTCATCGGAAAGCGTAAAGGTTGGACATCCAGACATCGTCGCGGACATGATCGCGGCCAATATCATCGCGGCCATATTGGACCGCGAACACAAAAAGGGAATGGACATCAACACGATGCCTCACTGCGGCATTGAAGTCTTCCTTGGCAAGGGGCTCTGTGTCATCGGCGGCGAGGTCAGTACAAGGGCATGGATCGATCTGGACAAGTGCGTCCGGGAAACCGTTCTGAGCCTCGGCTATAATGACTCGGCGGTCGGCCTCAACGGCAATTCCCTCGGTGTGCTCAACGCCATCATCCCCCAGTCACCGGACATCAACATCGGAACTCGCGCCGATGCCGGCAAATACAAAGAGATCGGTGCCGGTGATCAGGGAATCATGTATGGCTTCGCCTGCGACGAGACTCCGGAGCTCCTCCCGCTCACCTATGTCTTGGTCAACCGGTTGATGAGGGCCTTTGAGAACTGTGGCGACCCGCTTTTTGCCCCGGATGGAAAGGGGCAGGTTTCCGTGGACTACGACGAAAAGACCGGAAAACCGTTGCGCGTGGTGAAGGTCCTGATGTCAAATGCGATCGACTATCGCTACGCCAAAGGAAAGAACCAATGCGCAATCGAAAAGAGAGCCCGGAAGATCGCCTTCGACTGCCTGAAGGACTTCGTGGACAAGAAGACGGAGTTTCTCTTCAACCCGACCGGAGAATGGAAGGCCATCAACTCCTGCAGCGCCGCCGATTCTGGCGTGACCGGTCGGAAGCTGGTGGTTCAGTGTTATGGAGGGTATCCCGGTGCCCAACTCGGGGGAGGCTCGGTCGTCAACAAATCACCTGAAAAGGTTGACTGCTCCGCGGCCTTTGGTTCGCGTTACGTCGCGAAAAATATTGTTGCGGCGGGCCTGGCCAGAAAGTGTTCGGTTCAGCTCGCCTATGCGATCGGAATCGCCAAGCCCTTCTCGATCTTCGTGGACACCTTTGGCACGGGAAAGGTTCCCGACAAAAAACTGGAAAAGATCGTCGAGACGCTCTTCGACCTAACCCCGGCCGGGATGATCCGGCGCTTCGACCTCCTCAACGGCGACATTTACCGCCGCATCCCGCGGACGCTCTTTCTGGACGAATACTCCTGGGAGAAGACCGACATGGCCAAACAGTTGAAGAAGGAAGCCGGGAAGTAATCGGCTGTCGATTATAGAACCCGTTCACTGAAACGCCCCTGGGAAACATTCCGGGGGCTTTCGTCTGCCGCCTATCCTCCTATCCCCGAAAGGTCATCTTAAGCTCGAGGACTCCCGTATCCACCGTTGTTTCGATATCGGCGCCCAGCTTCTCAAAGACGTGCAGCATGGGTTCGTTGTCGGAAACGACGGCCGCCGTGAACCCCAGAAGCCCCTGCCTCTTGGCGAGATAGGTCAGGTAGTGCAGGAGCTCCGTTCCAATCCCCCTGTTCTGGTAATCGTCCCGGACCATAAAGGCCACATCGGCCGTATGGCTGGCCTCGATCACGACGTACTGCCCCATGCCGACGATGACATCCTTCCGATCCTGCTGGATAAGGGCCAGGATGGACATCTTTTTCGTATAGTCAATCACGACCAGTTCCTGAAGCCGTTCGTGGGGCATGTCCTTTCTCAGGGTAATGAAACGGCGGTGGAGGCTCCGGTCGGACAAGGAGTAGATAAACTCCTTGAGCAGAGACTCGTCGCTGATCTTGACGGGCCTGAGGAAGACATCCAGCCCGGTCTTGGTCGTTTTGCATGTTTCCAATTCTTCTGGATACTCCCCGCCCTTTCCCGGAATAAAAGCCTGATCCCGGTAAATGAATCCGGCCTTCCTGGCCTCTTCGATGAGCCAGGGACGAAAATCTGGGTGGGCGATGGCGATCAATGCCATCGCCCGCTCACGGATGTTCTTGCCGTGCAGATAGGCGATCCCGTATTCCGTCACCACGTAGTGGATGTCCCCGCGGATCAGCGAGGCCCCGGCCCCCTCGGCAAGAAAGGGGACGATCCGCGAAACCCGTCCCTGTTCCGCTGTAGCTTGGATGGCCAGGATCGTCTTGCCGTTTTTCGCCATGACGGCACCTCGCATGAAATCGGCCTGTCCGCCGATCCCGCTGTAGAAGGTCCGGCCTATCGATTCCGCTGTCGCCTGACCCGTAAGGTCGATCTCCAGTCCGGTGTTGATCGCCGTCATGTTCTCATGCTGGGCGATGATAAGTGGGTTATTTGTGTAGTCGATGGTCCGGAACTCCACGAGCGGGTTGTCATCGATGTAATCATAGGTCTCGCGGTGTCCCATGCAGAACGTGGCAACGGTCTTGCCGCGGTTGATCGTTTTTCGCGAGTTGTCGATGACCCCTCGCTTCATCAGTTGCACGATCCCGTCCGAAATCAGTTCCGTGTGGACTCCCAGATGCCGCTTGTCGGCCAAGTTGAGAAATAGGGCATCGGGGATGATGCCGTAGCCGATCTGGATGGTGTCACCGTCCTGGATGAGTTGGGAAACGTATTTCCCGATCCGTTGGATGCTCTGGTTTCGCTCACCCGCATCGTATTCCAGGAGGGGTTCCTCATAGGGGATGATAAAATTCGCCTTTTCGATCTGGATAAACCCGTCTCCGTGGGTCCGTGGCATCGCCCGGTTCACCTGGATGATGACGAGGGAGGCCATTTCGGCCGCCGCCTTGACGATGTCCACGCTGATCCCGAGACTCATGCAGCCGTGCTTGTCCGGCAGCGATGTCTGGAGCAAGGCCACGTCAATCGGCACCAATCCCCGGCGGATGAGGTCCGGAACCTGGGAGAGGAAGATCGGGGAGTAATCGGCCAGCCCCCGATTGACCGCATCTCGGGTTGTATTTCCGATAAAGAAGGAGTTGTGGCGGAAGTTCTGCTTGAACTTTACATCGGTATAAGGGGCCACCCCCAAGGTCCAAACATGGAGGACTTCGGCGTCGAAAAAGGCGGTCGGATTGGACTCGACGTAGTCGATCAGGGATCGGACCAGGTACTGGGGTTCGCCGCAGCCCGTGCTGATGAAGATCCGATTGCCGCGGCGGATGCGTCCGAAGGCCTTTTCCTGGGTGACGAACTTTTCCGGGTAACGCCCCCGCCAGACATCGAGGAGATCTGCCGCCATGTCCACAGTGACACCTCCCGACCGCTTTGCCTCGCACTATAACACGAATCCGTCTCCACCAAAATCCGTTTTCCGTTACTATGAGGCTGACCCACCCCTTGGTCCGTCCCGATCGGACAAATTCCACCTCGACCGGAAAATGTCCGGTAACAGCGGACAACTAGAGATCTCAAGGCAAAACCGATTTTGGGGGATGCCTCCCGCTCCTGACGGTCGATCATCTTCCCCTTCATCCATGTGCATGGTGGAAAGGCCCTTCCTCAGATTTTTGTTTGGGGAAACCGGTTACGACCTTCCCAGCGCTCGATCGCCTCTCCTGCCAAGGAGCGGCCCTGATCATAACCCTCCTGAAGGATCTTGAGGTCTTTGCCAATACGGGTCACCCGAAAGCCCTCGGGCGGACAGATCTCCACGATCGCAATCCCTGCGGGAGGATTGCGGATGAGCGCCACAGAGCGGTTGTAAACCTCCACGCGCCTGGATATTGCCCGCCGAAGCAAGGGGTGATGGCGGACCGACCAACGCAACAGATATTCCGAGACACCGCGCCTCTTTATATAGCCCTTCCTCCTTGACCGGACAACCATGATCCGACGTGCACCGCGACGGATGGCTTCCCCTACCGGAAGCGCGTCCGCCACCCCGCCGTCCGTCATCGGACGGCCCCCGACCTGCGGATACCCTCTGTACAGAAGCGGCACCGCGCTCGATGCCTTGAGAAGATGTTCCAGATTTTCAGCGTTACTGGGGTAGTAGAGAGCCTCCCCTGTCTGCACATCGGTCATCACAACAATGAAGGGCTTTCGATGGGCATAGACCACCGCCAGATCGAGACGGATCTCACGGATCGTGGTCTCCCATAGCCAGTCGAGATCGATCAGGTGGCCACCCCGGATAAACCTGGAAAGGTTGATGAATTCCGGCCGTAACGAGTAATCCATGTAGATCCTGCCATTGCGGCCGATCATCCCGGCCAGGTAGGCGGCAATGTTGGACGCCCCCGAGGAGACGCCGATGAAGAAATCGAAGGGGTTGAATTGCTTCTCCAGAAAACCGTCGAGCAGGCCTGTCGAGAATACGCCCCGAAGCGCCCCTCCCTCGACGACCAGGGCCGTATGGACCGATGGGTCTTTCAAACAACCGCTCTCCCGGGAAAAGCTCAGGCGACGGAAAAGAGCCATCGACGGAACGGCTCGTCGTGCCCGGCGGTGATGGACGTCATCCGTTCAGCCAGCCTCCGGGTCACCGGACCAGGAACATCCGCCAGGACCCGTTCACCCATCCGACAGACCGGCAGGAGTTTGGTGGGCGTACAGGACAGGAATATCTCCTCCGCTTCGTCCAGAAGTTCGGGAGCCAGGCGGCCTTCCACGGTCGGCGTTCCTGTCTGACTTGCCAATTCAAGCAAGGATTTGCGGCTGATGCCGTTCAGGATTGTCCCCAGTGAAGGCGTCATGAGGCGTCCCTGATGGACCAGAAAGACCGATTCGGTCCCCCCCTCGGCGATGAAGCC
>CAYOGU010000058.1:0-14274 GCA_964403345.1 uncultured Syntrophus sp.
AGTTCGAGGTAGGCGATGTCGCAGACATAGAGGGTCCCGTAGCGGGCGCAGAGCTCCGCCGCCGCTTCGATGTTCTGGAATGTCGAATCAAACCCCATCGGGTTCTGGTGGTAGATGACCCGGTAGAACAACTTGACCTTTCCGCCGGAGAGGGCCTTTTCCAAGGCGGCCAGGTCGATCCCGTCTTTCGAGAAGGGGATGCCCACCACCTCGTGCTCGTAGCGAAGGGCGTCGGCCAGGGCGCGATCGTAGGTGATCGCTTCCATGGCCACCTGGCTACCCTTCGGGAAGGCCTTCATCAGGAGGGAGAGGACCTCCATTCCGCCGTTGAAGCAGACCACACGGCGGTTCGGGTCGCCGCCGACCCCGAAGCGCCCGGCCAGAGTCTTTTTCAGGGCGATGAACCCGTTGAAGTCCGTCAGCCCCGGTGTCTGGTATTGCAGCAGCTTCGGGCCATAGGTCCGCAAGGCCTCGACGTAATACTTTTCCACGGCTCCGGCGATCCGTTCCAGGGCCTCTTCAGCAGGCACACCTCGAAGAAAACTGATCTCTCCCAAAGCTTTATCCTTTCTGAACACTTGATAGGTTGACCATCCCGGGTCAGGGGGGATCCCCCTGCATCGAAAAATCTGTGGCCAAATTGTACCCCCTTTTCATGGAAGCTGCAACATTCATCTTGAGAGCCGTCCGGGGGACCCCTCCCGGAGCCTCGGGGATCATCCCCGCGACTCCGGCGCCTAGTCCAGGGCGATCTTGAGGACCTCCGACATCTCGTCCACGAAGTGAAAGAGGATCTCCTTGCGGACCTTTGGCGGGACGTCTTCCAGGTCCTTCTTGTTCCACTTCGGCAGGATGATCGTCTTCACCCCGGCGCGGTGGGCGGCCAGGACCTTCTCCTTGATGCCGCCCACAGGCAGGACCAGGCCCCGGAGCGTGATCTCGCCGGTCATGGCCAGGTCCTTCTTCACCGTCCGGTTCGTGAGGAGCGACGTGAGGGCGGTGAGCATCGTGACCCCCGCCGAAGGGCCGTCCTTGGGGATGGCCCCGGAGGGGACGTGGATGTGAAGGTCCGTCCCCTCGAAGAAATCCTTCGGGACCCCAAGCGTTTCGGCGTTGGCCCGGATGAAGCTGAGAGCCGCCTGGGCGGACTCCTTCATGACGTCGCCGAGCTGGCCGGTCAGGGTGAGCCCTCCCTTGCCTTTCATGGACGTGGCCTCGACAAAGAGCAGATCCCCGCCCGTCGGCGTCCAGGCCAGGCCCATCACGACGCCGGGTTTGGCGGTCCGGACCGCTGCCTCGGAGGTGATCCGGACGGGACCCAGATGCCGGTGCAGATCGCGGACCTGGATGACCGCCTTCTCGATGACCCCTTCGGCGATCTGGCTGGCCACTCCCCGGCAGACCGTGGCGATCTCCCGTTCGAGGTTGCGGACCCCCGCCTCCCTCGTGTAGCCGCAGACGATCTGGGTGATCGCGCTTTTCGTGAAGCGGATCTGTTCGGGCTTGAGTCCGTTGGCCCCGGTCTGACGCGGGATCAGATATCGCTGGGCGATCCGGATCTTCTCGTCGAGCGTGTACCCAGGCAGTTCGATCACCTCGAGGCGGTCCCGCAGGGCCGGCGGGATCGTCTCGAGGATGTTCGCCGTCGTGATGAACATCACGTGCGACAGGTCGAACGGGACGTCGAGATAGTGATCGGCGAAGGAGAAGTTCTGCTCCGGATCAAGGACTTCCAAGAGCGCCGAGGAGGGATCGCCGCGGAAATCGGTCCCCACCTTGTCGATTTCGTCGAGCATGAAGACGGGATTGTTGGACTCGGCCCGTCTCATCCCCTGGATGATCCTGCCCGGGAGGGCCCCCACATAGGTCCGGCGATGGCCGCGGATCTCCGCCTCGTCCCGGACGCCGCCCAGGGAGATCCGGATGAACTTGCGCCCTAGGGCGCGGCCGATGGAATGGCCGAGCGAGGTCTTCCCGGTCCCCGGCGGGCCAGCGAAGCAGAGGATCGGCCCCTTCGTGTCGGGTTTGAGCTTGCGGACGGCCAGGTACTCGATGATGCGCCGTTTGGCCTTCTCCAGGCCGTAGTGGTCCTCGTCCAGGACCTTTCGGGCCTTCCGGATGTCGAGGTTGTCCTGCGTGCTCTCGTTCCAGGGCAGCGACGTCATCCAGTCGAGATAGGTGGCCGAGACGGTGTATTCCGCCGAAGAGGGGTGCATCTTCGCGAGCCGGTCGAGCTCCCGCTCCGCCTCCTTCCTGGCCTCTTCCGGCAGGTTCTTGGCCTCGATCTTTTTCCGGTACTCGTCGATCTCGACCTTTTCCTCGTCCGTTTCACCCAGTTCCTTGCGGATGGCGGCCAACTGCTGGCGGAGGTAGTACTCCCGCTGGGACTTCTCCATGTCGTCCTTCATCTGGGACTGGATCTTGCTCCCCAGTTCGAGGATCTCCACCTGGTGGTTGACCAGGCGCGTCACCTCCCGGAGGCGTTCTTTCACGTCGAGGATCTCGATGATCTTCTGCTTCTCATCGATCGAGGTGTTGATCACCGAGGCGATCAGGTCCGCCAGGACGCCGGGATCGGTGATCGACTTGGCCATCGCCCCAAACTCCTGGGGCATGAAGGGGGAGAGCTTGACGATCTTCTCGAACAGGCCGGCGAGGTTGGCCATCAGCGCCTCGACCTCGATGTCCTTCACATCTTTATCCTCCAAGGGTTCCACGCGGGCCCGGAGGTAGGGCTTCCCCTCGACCAGATCGAGGACCCTGAACCGGCTCACCCCCTGGAGGAGGAGTTGGGCCTTCTGGTCGGCGGTCTTGGCCATTCGGAGGATCACGACGCTCGTGCCGATGCTGTAGAAATCCTCCGTCCGGCGGGGCGTCTCCCCGCCCCCGGTTTCCTCCTTCTGTTTCATGATAATCAGGCCGATCAACCGGTCGCCAGCCATTGCCTCGTCAATGAGGGTGATCGAGGAGGCTCCGGAAACTTCCAGGGGGAAGAGCATCTTCGGAAAGACGAAGGCGCCCGCCAGGGGAAGCACCGGCAAGATCTCCGGGATCTGGATTATTTTAAGTTCGTCAGACGATATCTTGTTGGACATTGGAACCTCCAAGGGAATTGGTAATCGGTCGTGTCAGATCAGTCGTTGCGGATGACGATCTTGTGGACGCGTTCGGGGGGCCGTTTTGCGAGGCGGATCTCCAAGAGGCCGTCCCGGTAGACCGCCGAGGCCTTCTCCGTATCAATCTGGACGGGAAGCCGCAGGGTCCTCTCGAAATGGCCGCAAGGGATCTCGGCCAGATGGTAACGGGCCTCTTCCTCCCGGGCTCTGTAACCCCGGGTCCCGGAGATCTTGACGCTCTTCGGGGCAATCTCCAAGTGGATTTCTTCCCGCGGAACGCCGGCGATTTCGGCGTGGATGACCACCGAATCGCCAGTCTCATAGATGTCGATCTGTGGCCGCCATCGGTGCTTGGAGATGGTGAACCGCGGATCAGCACCGCCGAGGATGTCGTCGAGGGTCCGACGGAGGTCGGAATCAGCGCCTTCCAGATGGTCCACGAATCGAATCTTGATAAAATCCATGATCGAAACTCCTGTGTCTGTGGACGCCTCAGGCCGTCAGGCCCGCTTCACTTCGGGGAATCCGGCCTCCACTGAGGACGCGCGTTGCAAGTAATATAAGCAGCGCCAGTGACCGCGTCAAGGGCGGCATGCCGTGACTGGAAATCCCCGCATCCCATTTCCTGGACTCCCAGCCGCCTTGCCGCATCGCCCCCGGAAAGAAACTTTTATCTATATGATAATATTATTAATAATAAGAGTTGATTCCCTATTGAGGGCCTCAATCGAGGCGATGCTTCCCTGTTGGCATGGCGTGGCCGGATATGGACCGGCGAGACGGATTTATGCGGCCTTTGTCAGCGTGGGGGGACGAGCCCCAGGCTTTTCATCTTGCGCCAGAGGGTCGAGCGGCTGATCCCGAGCTTCTTGGCGGCCTCCGATTTTCTGCCGCGGGTGTCGGCGAGGGCCTGCCGGATCGGCTCGACGGTTGTCCAGTCATGGGCATGGAAGGGCTGCGTTCCTTCATCCTCCCGCATCATCTGCATCACCACATCCGCCTGGACGATGTTCCTCTTGCAGACGACGGCGATTCTCTCGATGGTGTTCTGCAGTTCGCGGACGTTTCCAGGCCAGGGATGTCGGATGAGCACGTCCATGGCGCTCCGGCTGAACCGCAGGCGGCGGTTGAGCCGGGCAGCATGCTTCTCCAGGAATGCTTCGGCGTACTGCTCGATATCCTCGGGCCTTTCCCTCAGGGGCGGGAGGTGGAGCCGCAGGACGTTCAGCCGGTAGTAGAGGTCGGCCCGGAAGCGGTTGGCGGCGACCAACTCCTTGAGGTTCTTGTTGGTGGCGGCGATGATGCGGATGTCGGTGTGCTGGATCCGGTCGCTCCCCAGACGCATCACCTTCCTCTCCTGGATGACCCGCAGCAGCTTGCTTTGGAGGGAGTAATCCATCTCGGCGATCTCGTCGAGCAGGAGAGTGCCCCCGTGTGCGATTTCCAGGAGTCCCGGCTTCCCCTTTTGGCTGGCCCCCGTGAAGGCGCCCCCGACGTAGCCGAACAGTTCGCTCTCCAGGATCTGCGCGGGAAGGGCGGCGCAGTTGATCGCGACGAACGGTTGCTGACCGCGCCTGCTCGCGTTGTGGATGCTTTGGGAGAAGAGCTCCTTGCCGGTGCCGGTTTCGCCGGAGATCAGGATGGAGGAGTCCGCGGCCGCGAACTGTTCGGCCACGGCCACGCAGTGTCGGATCCGGCTGCTGGAGCCGAGGATGTCCGGGAAGGTGTAGGCGGCGGTATGCTCCTCCACGTAGATCTTCTTACGGATGTTGGCTTCCCACTGCTGGATCTTCCCGGTATCCTGGAAGGTCGCGACCGCGCCGATCGTGGCCCCCTGCACCCGGATCGGCACCTTGTTGCACAGGATCTGCCCCCGGCCGACCTCGATGACCTGGCCGAGTTCGTCCTTTCCGGTGGTCATGAGCCTCTCCAGCTTCAACTGTGGGAGGGTCTCCTGGATCTTCCGGCCGAGCGCCCATTTCCCGTCGACCCGGGTGATCCGTTCCGCTTCCGGGTTGAAGGTGACGACCTGGCGGTCCTGATCGATGGAGATGATTCCTTCATAGGCGTAGTCCAGGACCGTCTGGAAAAGGGTGCTCTTGACCTTTTCGAGGCGCCTGGCTTCCGCGATCCGCTTCGCCTCCAGAGTCGCCTGGATGATCCCCTCGGCGCCGCTGCGGATCATCACGCAGGGGCGGTGGTGCCGCTGTCCAGTCTGGATGGTGATGACGCCGCCGATGAAGACCTCCGCGCCTTCCTGGAAGGCCTGGATCACGGCCGATTCGGCCTTGAATTCGCTGTGGATCGGGTAGCACCTCAGGTCGATATCGAGAATTGGCCCCAGGCAGTCGATCCCCAGGATCATCGACGGGAAGGCGATGACGGCGATGCGGCGGCTCTGGCGCCTGGCCTCCTCCAGGGCGCGGATCATGTCCAGCCCCGTGATCGGCACCTCGACCACGGTGAGGCCAAGACGGGCCTCGTTGATGGCCTCGGCGGTTCCGCCCCTCGTGATGATGATTTCCACCCCCTCGTGCGCCAGCGTCCGGGCCTTGCGGACGCCGGCGCTCAGCAGTCCCTGTTCCAGCAGGACGTCGGGGTGGGACTTGGCCAGCGTGGCGCGGGCGGTCGCCAGCATGTCCTCGTCCGGGGCCAGAAAGGCGATGATCGGCATGGCACTCTCCTGAGGGCGGTTTGGTTGAAACATGAAGAAACATTTTGCGACAGAATAGCACTTCCCATGTTTTGAGGCAAGCGGTTGTCAAGACGTGCCGGATAAAAAAGCAAGGTAATCAAGTCAATTACGGCCGCTTTTTTTCCGGGACGGCATGGCACGATATTTGAGATGCCTTCTTTGCCATAGGACAAATCACTTTCACCCATCAAGTAAGGAGGTTGAACATGAACAGTTACAATGTTGCCCTGATTGCGGGAGACGGCATCGGCCCCGAAATCCTGCGGGAGGGGAAAAAGGTGATGGATGCCGCCGCCGAGGTGACGGGCATCACCTGGAAATGGAAAGAGTACCCCTACGGCGCCGATCATTGGGTGCAAAACCGGAATGGTTTCCCCACGCTGGTGACCGAGGAGGAGATGGCGGAAATGGGCAAATACGACGCCGTTTACTTCGGCGCGATCGGCGACCCGCGGGTTCCGGACTCCGTGAATCAGGCGGGGTTTCTCCTCTGGATGCGCTTCTACTTTGACCAGTACATCAACCTGCGGCCCGCCAAACTATATCGGGGTGTCGAATCGCCGCTGGCCGGGAAGAAGCCGCACGACATCAATATCTATTTCATCCGCGAGAACAGCGAAGACTTCTACATCGGTCTCGGGGGACGCTTTAAGGGAACAAAAAGCAGCGATGAACTCGTGATGAAACGCGCGCTTTGCACGGCCCGCTTCAAGCTGGACATCAGCCTGGATCCTGGGGACGAGATGGGCTACCAGATCGGGGCCATGTCAGGCCGGAATGCAGAGCGGACGATCCGCTACGGCTTCGAGCTGGCCAGGAAGAAGAAGCTGACCCGCGTGACGGTCCTTCACAAGGCCAACGTGCTGACGAAGATCTATGGCCTGTGGATTGAACGCGCCAAGGAAGTGGCGAAGAACTATCCGGACATCGAATTGGATTTCGCCATCGTGGACGCGGCAACCATGTGGATCGTCAAGCGTCCCGAGTATTTCCAGGTCATCGTCGCGCCCAACATGTTCGGTGACATCCTCTCCGACCTTGCGGCGTCGACGATAGGCGGTTTGGGATTCGCACCGGGCGGCAACATCAATCCGGACCGGAAGGCGGGTGTCTCGATGTTCGAACCGATCTCCGGTTCCGCCCCGAAGTACAAGGGCCTCAACAAGGTCAACCCGATCGCCCAGATCCTTGCCGGGAAACTCATGCTGGAGCATCTGGGTGAGGATCGGGCGGCGGAACTGGTGGAGCAGGCCACCGAGGACGTCCTGGCGGCCGGGAAGGTGCGTACCTACGACATCGGCGGCAAGTCGACGTGCAGCGACATGGGCGACGCCATCGCGGAACGTCTGCTCCAGCTCAAGCCCTGAGCTCCATTTCCCTTTCACCGATCCGGTTTTCCGGGTGGCGTCCCCTTGCAGGAGAAGGGGATGCCGCCCCCGGGCGACCGGGCCCTTTCGGCCTGCATCACTCCCGCGGGCTAAGGAGAGTGGAATTCCTCTGCCAAAATCCGCATGAATTCCATATTGCCATCCACGGAAAACCTTGCTAATTTCACGCTATCTCATTTTCTGGGGCAAACTTCCACGATGGCGCTGCCAAGGCCCCGACAACGAACGACTCACTATGCAGGATTTGCCATGCGCCTTGAACGCGTCGGGCTCGGCCTGCGGATCTTCTTCCTGGTGGCCGTCATCATCCTCATCTCCGTGGGGGTGGAAACCTTTTTCATCCGCGACCGCATCCAGGAAACCTTGATGGAGGAGAGCGGCAAGAGGCTCCTGTTCATCGCCCAGAGGACGGCGGGGGATCCCATGGTCGAAGCGGCTTTCGCCCTTCCCGACCCCTCCTCGGTGCTCCAGCCGATGGCGGAGGGGATCCGGCGCATGACCCAGACGAGCTTTGTGGTGGTCTTCAACATGGATGCGATCCGCTATTCCCACCCCTATCCCGACCGCGTGGGGAAGCCTTTCGTCGGCGGGGACGAAAAGAGAGCCCTCGCGGGAGAGACTTATGTCTCCCAGGCCAAGGGCACCCTGGGGGTCTCGCAGAGGGCCTTCGCCCCCATCTACGATTTTAGCGGCCGTCAGATCGGCGTGGTGTCTGTGGGGATCCTCCTGCCGGAAGTCCGGAAACGCCAGCAGGAGGCCGTCTTCACCCTCTATGTCATGGCCTTCGTCGGCATCCTGATGGGGCTGGCGGGGGCGGTGATCCTCTCCCGGAACATCAAGAAGTCCATATTCGGCCTGGAACCCTACCAGATCGGCGCCCTCCTGGAGGAGCGCAACGTCATCTTCTCCTCCATCAAGGAGGGGGTGATCGCCATCGACTGCGACGAGCGGATCATCTTCATCAACGAGAGCGCCAAGCGTCTCCTCTCCCTCGAGGGTGTGGCCGAAGGGACGCCGGTGTCGGACGCCATTCCCCAGACCCGCCTGCCGGATGTTGTCCGGACCGGCAGGGCCGTCTACGACGAGGAGTGGATCTCGAACGGCACGATCCTCTTGGTCAACCGAATCCCCATGAGGGCCAAGGGGGTGGTCATCGGCGCCGTCGCCACCTTCCGGGATATGAGCGAAATCCGGAAACTGGCCGAGGAACTCGTGGAGGTCCGCCAATACACGGATGCCCTCAGGCGCGAACATCACGAACACCTCAACCGGCTCCACGTCATCGCCGGTCTGCTCCAGCTCAGACGCTACCGGGAGGCCGTCCGGTATATCGTCAGCACCGTCTCCCGGAAACAGGCCATGGCCGATTTCCTGCGCCAGCGTGTCCGGACGCCGGCCGTTTCGGGTCTGCTCCTGTCCAAGCTGGAACAGGCCCAGAAAGTGGGGATCGAGATGGTCGTCGCCCCCGACAGTGTCCTTGCGGAACTTACGCCGGGCGCCACGGCAGCGGTCATCACGATCCTGGGAAACCTCATCGAAAATGCCGTCGAGGCCCTTGCGGCGGCTGCAACGCCGGACAGCCGCATCGAAGTCTCGCTGCGGGAGGTGGAAGGCTCGATGGTCCTGGAAGTCCGTGACAACGGCGGCGGCTTCCCGGCGGACCTTCGGGAACGGATCTTCGAGAAGGGATTTACGACCAAGAAGACCCCCAAGAACATGGGCATGGGTCTCTATCTGGTGCGGTCCGCTGTGGATCGCTGCCGCGGGACCTGTGAAGTCATCCTGGATGGGGGGGTGACATTCCGGGTGACGCTTCCGCTGGAAGCGATCAGGAAAGGAGAGGTATCGCATGGATCCGATCCGGGTGATGATCGTCGAAGATGATTTCATGGTTGCGAGGATCAATCGCGACCTGACCCACCAGATCTCAGGGTTTCAGGTGACCGAGGTGGCGGGGACCGCCCGGGAGGCAATCGATGCCCTGAAGAAGGGGACCCTGGACCTGATCATCCTCGATGTCTATCTGCCCGACCGGACGGGTGTCGATCTGCTCAAGTCGCTGCGGCAGGGCGGCTTTCCCGTTGATGTGGTGATGATCACCGCCGCCCACGACGCGCCGACGGTGGAGGAGTGCATGCGCTACGGGATATTCGATTACATCATCAAGCCCTTTTCCTTCGACCGCTACAAGGCCTGCCTGGTCAATTACCGCAAGCAGAAGGCGGACATCTCCCGGCAGAAGGTTTTGAGTCAGGAGCGGGTGAATGAATTCACCGGCTTTCGGGAGCTTGCCCCCTCCCGTGGCAGTTTCCCCAAGGGGATTCAGGAACAGACCCTCAGGCGCATCGAGGAGGCGATCGGGAGAATCGGCCGTTCCTTCGCCATCGAAGATCTGCTTGCGGCCATTCCCCTCTCCCGGGCGACGAACCGCCGCTATCTCGAATTCCTGGCCGCTGCGGGTGTCCTGGAGAAATCCCTTACCTACCGCAAGGTCGGCAGACCGACGGTTCTATACACCAAGGTGAAGGAGCGGGGATAAAAATTTAATGAACAAAAAGATTATTATGCGCTTATTCTTTACAGGGGACTGCCGAACTGATAAGCAAATGAAATCGAAATCCGGACCCTCGCAGCGGATACGGATTTTCCGGTGACTCCTTTTTCAACAGGTCCTCCTGGGTCCTGTTCCCAGTGTGCTTCATGCGGCAGACCCAGGATCCCTTCCTGATCCAGAGGCGGCGGGTGGTTGGACGATCTCTTGAAACAAAACGAAACATCATCGTACAATTATTGTTGCAGTCCCGAAGGGGGTCCTCTGAAAGGCTGTGGGAAATGGGGGATTGGCAATTGGCATCATCATTGCTGATGCTCAAGGAATGAACCCGAGCCGGCGGATAAAGGGAGTTGGAGACGTTTCCGCATGATCGGCCTCCCATCGCGGTGGGAACCTTCGGCGAAACCTCAGGAGGCGTTGACCTCCTGAAAATTCAGCATCTCAGGAGGTGGCTGTGAAGACACAGAGACGGGCCGACATTGTCGTGGGCTGTGGCATCGCCCTGTTCGGCATTTTCATCATCTACGCGTCCACGCTGATCAAAGTCGGGACTCCCCATCAACTGCCGCCCGAAACCTTTCCAATGGTGGTCGGCATTCTGCTCCTGGTATGCGGGGCCGCCCTGGCCCTGAAGTCCTGGAGCATCAAGGGTGCCGATCTGGCCATCCATTGGCCGGATCGGGAAGGGATCCGGACGATCCTGGTCGTCCTGGCCGGTCTTGCCGGGTACATCCTCCTGATGAACCCGCTCGGCTTGCCGATCGCCTCGTTCCTCTACATCGCCTTTTCGATCTGGTACCTGAAACGGTCCAAGTGGCTGCTGGCGATTGTGATCAGCCTGATCACCGCGTTGATTTCCTACTGGCTGTTCATCCGTCTGTTGGCCCTCTCTTTCCCCGCAGGCTTCCTGCTTGAATAGGAGGACATCATGGGCTTTTCCTTCGACTATCTCTTACAGGGTTTCGCCATCGCCCTGACCTGGCAGAATCTCTTCTGGGCCATGGTGGGATGTTTCATCGGGACGCTGGTCGGGGTCCTGCCCGGGATCGGCCCCGTTTCCGGGATTGCGATCCTCCTCCCCCTGACGACGGTGCTGCCCCCCACGTCGGCCATCATCATGATGGCCTCGATCTACTACGGGGCCATGTACGGGGGTTCGACAACGGCCATCGTCGTCAACATCCCCGGCGAGGCATCCTCCGTCCCCACGGCGATGGACGGCTACGCCCTGGCCAAGCAGGGGAAGGCTGGACCGGCCCTGGCCATCGCGGCCATCGGGTCCTTTATCGCAGGCACGCTCAGCGTGGTCGCCCTGACCTTCTTCGCTCCGATCCTGGCCCAGTTTGCCGTGGTCTTCGGCCCGCCCGAGTACTTCGCACTGATGTTCATGGGGCTCTCCTTGGTGATCAGCCTCTCCGGCCGAGCCCTCCTGAAGGGGATCATCTCCACGGCCCTGGGGCTTACAGCCGCCCTGGTCGGCCAGGACCCTCTCACCGGGGCGGAGCGCCTGACCTTCGGATCGGTGACCCTGACGGTCGGTGTCGATTTCATCGCCATCATCGTGGGGCTCTTCGCCATCACCGAGGTGATGGTCAACGTGGAACAGCGGATCACCACCATCAGCGAGGTGGAGGTCAAGAACTGGTTGCCCTCCTGGGCCGACCTGAAGCAGTGCACGGGCACATTCATCCGCTCTACGGTGGTCGGATTCCTCCTGGGGCTTCTGCCAGGCTGCGCCCCCTCGGTCACCTCCTTCGTGGCCTATGACCTGGAGAAGCGGGTCTCCAAACACCCCGATCTCTTCGGCAACGGGGCGATGGAAGGGGTTGCCGCCCCAGAGACATCCAACAACGCCACTTCCACCGCCGGGTTCGTCCCGCTCTTCTCCTTCGGGCTTCCCACGGCCCCCTCGATGGCGGTCCTCCTCGGGGGGCTGATGATGTATGGCCTCCAACCCGGACCCATGCTCTTCATCCAGAATCCGGATTTCGTCTGGGCGGTCATCGCCAGCATGTACATCGGCAATGTCATGCTCCTGGTCCTCAATCTACCGCTGATCGGGATATGGGTCAGGATCGTCCGGATCCCCTTCTATATTCTCGGGCCGCTGATCGTCTTCTGCGCCGTCGTGGGGACGTACAGCGTCCGGTTCCAGACCTTCGACATCTGGGTCATGCTTGTCTTCGGGGTGATCGGCTACTTCATGCGGAAGCTGGGCTTCCCCATTGCCCCGATGGTCTTGGCGTCGGTTCTGGCGCAGATGCTGGAGACCGCCCTGGGGCAGTCTCTGCTCATCTCCCAGGGCTCGCCCATCGTCTTCTTCAACCGTCCGATCTCCGCGGTCTTCATGGTCCTGGCCTTCCTGTCCATCGGCCGGGGGATCTGGGCCCAGGTGAAGGCCAAGGCCCCCGATGTGGTCACAGAGGATGAGTATTGATCGGTTGCTGATCATCCCGGCCGCGAAGCGGGCGGGTTCACAGACGGGTACGCTCAAGACAGGGGGTATCCGAGGTCACAGAACCGTTAACCATTTTGAGGAGGGAGAGATGAAAAAGGTCACGATTGGTTTTATCGTCTTTATGGCCGTCATAGCCTTGGTCTGGGTCGGTACGTCCTCTGCCGCGGAGAAGTTCCCCAGCAAGCGGATCAACTACAAAATCTGTTTTAATCCCGGCGGGGAATCGGACATCACCGCCCGGTTCCAGGAAGCGGCCCTGAAAAAGGCCCTCGGGGTGGATGTGGCCATTACCTACCAGATCGGCGGCGGCGGGGCCCTCTGTTGGGCGGAACTGGTCCGTTCCACGCCCGATGGCTATACCATCGCCGGCCACAACCTGCCCCACACGGTCCTGCAACCCCTGGAGATGGGGAATGCGGGGTACAAGACCCTCGATCTCAAACAGATCTACATGTTCGAGAGCACCCCGAACGTCCTTTTGGTCCGCAATGACAGCCCCTACAAGACCCTCAAGGACTTTGTCGAGGCCGCCAAGAAGAACCCGCCCGGTGTCTTCACGGTCGGCGGCAGCGGCAGCTCCTCGGCGAATGACCTTGGGACCACGATGCTCAACGACGCGGCCGGGATCAAACTGACCTACATCCCATTCGGTGGGACTGGGTCGGCCATTCCCGCGCTCCTCGGCGGCCACGTGACGGCGCTGATGACCTACTCCACCATGGCGGCCCAGCATAAGGGCCGTTTCCGCGCCTTGGCCATCGCTGCGGACAAAAGGATGGAAGTCCTTCCCGACATCCCGACCTTCAAAGAGTTGGGATATGACATTGTCGAAGGGGCCTACCGGGGTGTCGCCGCCCCTCCGGGGACCCCGGATGAGATCGTCAAGGTCCTGGCCGCCGCCTTCGACAAGGTCATGAAAGACCCGGATGTGAAGAAGAAGATGGATCAGAACGCCTTCAAGACGGAGTACATGGGGCCAGAAGAGTCGCTTGCCCTGGTCAAGAAGAAGATGGTCGAGTACGAGAAGATCATGAAGGACCTCGGGAGGATCAAGAAATAGAAGCGGCTACTCAGGGATCCCTTGTGGTCTGCCATGGAAAGCTTTACCGTCGGCTCCCCGTCCTTTTTGACGGGGAGCCGAAAAATTTTCTTCTTCCAGAGGTGCCTCGGCCCGGGATCGACGCCGGGGAAGGGGATCGCCTTATCGGAGGCGGCCGGAAATACCAGAAAGAGAGAAGAGGATCATGAAAATCACCAACGTGAGGACCGAATTGCTGCGCATGCCCCTACCCCGCCCGATGCAGGCTGCCCACTCCACCGGCAAGAAGGGAGGCCCGGTCGACAAGGTCAACATGCCGCTCGTCTTCATCACCACCGAGGACGGAACGACGGGTCTCGGGTACTCCTGGAGCCTGCTGGGGGGTGACACGGCCACCCGCTGCATCCTCCGGGATGATTTTGCGCCGCTGCTGATCGACGAGGACGCCCTTGACCACGAGCGGCTATGGCATAGGCTTTACAAACGACTCCAAACGGGCGGACGTCGCGGTCTGGTGACCCAGGCCCAGGCGGCGGTCGATCTGGCTCTCTGGGACATCAAAGGGAAGATTGCCGGGATGCCGGTCTACAAGCTTCTGGGGGGACGCCGGGAGAGCGCTCCGGTCTATTACTCCGACGGAGGCTGGCTCTACATGACCGTCTCCGAGATGGTGGCGGCCTTCGAGCCGTATCTGGCTCAGGGGATGTTCGGCATCAAGATGAAGATCGGACATGCGGATTACCGGACCGATATCCAGAGGGTCCGGGAGGTCCGAAAGGCTCTTGGCGACAAGGTCTGGATCGCCGTCGACGCCAATCAGAAGTGGAACTATCCAACGGCCGTGAGGGTGGGCCGCGAACTCGAAGACCTCGGGATCGCCTGGCTGGAGGAGCCTCTGCTGTGCGAAGACGTTCTTGGTCACGCGCGGCTCGCGGCGGAGCTGGACATCCCCATCGCCTTAGGAGAAACGCTGGGGTCGCGTTACGAATTCGCCGCCTACCTGCGGGCCGGGGCGGTAGACATC
>CAYOGU010000059.1:0-14210 GCA_964403345.1 uncultured Syntrophus sp.
CCTCATCGCCAAGAGTCTGGCGAACCTGAAGGTCATCGAGGACTGGGTCGCCAGGACCGACTGGGTCGAGTTCCTGGCCGCCTCCCCCCAGATCCGCTCCAACACCTCGGTCTGCCTCTCCGTGGTGAGCCCAAAGGTCCGGGCGCTCCCCAAGGAGGAACAGGCCAAGTTCCTCAAGGGGATCGCGGGCGAGTTGGGGAAGCGGAAGGTGGCCTACGACACCGGCTCCTACAAGGACGCCCCGGCGGGCTTCCGCTTCTGGTGTGGGCCCACGATCGACCCCGGCGACATCCGCGCCGCGATCGCCGAACTGGAAAAGGTGTACGAGGAAAAGAGCGCCGCTCTATAGACTTCCACTGGAGGCAACTATGAAAAGGATTCTTGTCAGCGACAACCTGTCTGTAGAAGGGATTGAGATATTCAAGAAGACCCCGGGGATCGAGGTCGATGTCCATTCCAAGATGACGGCCGACGAACTCAAGGCGGTCATCAAGGATTATGACGCCCTGGTCATCCGCAGCGCCACCAAAGTCACGCAGGAAATCATCGATCTGGCAGACAGGCTGACCATCATCGGCCGCGCCGGCATCGGTCTGGACAACGTGGACATCCCGGCGGCGACCAAGCGGGGGATCGTCGTCATGAACACCCCGGGCGGCAACGCCGTCACGACCGGCGAGCATGCCATCGCCATGATGCTCTCCCTGGTTCGGTACATCCCCCAGGCGACGGCATCCATGAAGGCCGGCAAATGGGAGAAGAGCAAGTTTACGGGACGCGAGTTCCTCAACAAGACCATCGGGATCATCGGCATCGGCCGGGTCGGCAGCATCGTCGCCGACCGGGCCCAGGGGCTCAAGATGAAGGTGATCGCCTATGACCCCTTCATCACTCCGGAAGCGGCGGAGAAGGAGGGGATCACCCTGGTCACCCTGGACGAGCTCTATGCCCAGGCCGACGTCATCACGATCCATACCCCGATGACAAAGGAAACCCGCGGGCTGGTCAACGCAGCCGCCTTCGCCAAGATGAAGAAGGGCGTCTATATCGTGAACTGCGCCCGCGGCGGTTTGGTGAGCGAAAAGGATCTCTATGAGGCCCTCAAGTCCGGCAAGGTCGCCGGCGCCGCCCTCGACGTCTTCGAGGAGGAACCCACGAAGAACACGGCGCTCATCGGCCTGGACAACGTCATCTGCACGCCCCACCTGGGCGCCTCCACGGACGAGGCACAGATCAACGTGGCCGTCGCGATCGCCGAGCAGGTCGTCGCCTACCTGACAACCGGCGAAATCAAAGCTGCGGCGAACTTCCCGTCGGTCAGCGCCGAGCTCCTCACGCTCATCCAGCCCTACCTGAACCTGGCCGAGCGGCTCGGGAAGTTCGAGGCCCAGATCGTCAAGGGGGCCATCAAGGAAGTGGCGATCGAGTACAACGGCGAGATTCTCAATTTCAACATCGCCCCGGTGACCATCTCCCTGCTCAAGGGCCTGCTGACCCCCATCCTCAACGAAAGCGTCAATTACATCAATGCCCCTGTCGTCGCCAAGGAAAGGGGGATCAAGGTCGTGGAATCCAAGAGCAGCGAGGTGAAAGACTACACGAGCATGATCTCCGTCACGATCAAGACAGGCAAGGAGAAGACCACGTTGGCCGGTACGATTTTCGGGCGCCAGGAGCCGCGGATCGTCCGGATCAACCAGTTCACCGTCGAGGTCATCCCGGAGGGGAGGATGCTCGTCATGTTCAACGAGGACAAGCCCGGCGTCATCGGCAACATCGGAACGACCCTGGGCGACAACGGTGTCAACATCTCGCGCCTTTACCTGGGCCGCGAGCAGATCGACGGGAAGGCGATGGTCGTCCTGAACACGGACAACGTGGTCCCGCCGGACGTCATGGGGAAACTCCGGAAGCTGCCCCATGTGATCGAGGTCAGCGACCTGGAAATTTAGAAGGCTCCGAGGTTCGTCCTTCGGAAATGTTTTACAGTCTATCAAATCAGGAGTGGGATCGTTATGTCAAATGTCGTCGTGGTGGGAACCCAATGGGGGGATGAGGGAAAGGGAAAGATCGTGGATCTGTACGCCGAAAAGGCCGATGTCATTGTGCGGTTTCACGGGGGCAACAACGCCGGCCACACCCTGGTCGTCAAGGGCGAGCAGACGATCCTCCACCTGATCCCCTCGGGCATTCTCCATGCCGGCAAGCTCTGCGTCATCGGCAACGGAGTGGTCGTGGACCCGGCCGTCCTGATCGGGGAGTTGGACCACCTGAGCGGCCGCAACCTCCTCCCGGCCGGGACCAGGCTTCTGGTGAGCGAAAAGGCCCACATGATCATGCCCTATCACCGGCGGATCGACGTTGCCCGGGAGGCGCACGGCGCAGGCAAGAAGATCGGCACCACCGGCCGGGGCATCGGGCCGGCCTACGAGGACAAGATCGCCCGGGTGGGCATCCGCCTCTGCGACCTGCTGGACGAGGAGGTATTCCGGGAGAAGCTCCATCGGAACGTCCAGGAGAAGAACTTCTACCTCACGAAGCTCTTCTCCGAGGAGCCCCTCGACGAGGAGGCCATCTACAACGAGTACCGGGGCTATGCCGAGCGGCTGCGCCCCTATGCTGCCGACTGCTCGCTGATCCTGCAGCGGGAGATCGACAAGGGCCGGAAGATCCTTTTCGAGGGGGCCCAGGGGACCCACCTGGACATCGACCACGGCACCTACCCCTATGTGACCTCCTCCAACACAGCAGCTGCAAACGCCTCCTGCGGGAGCGGCGTCGGGCCCGCGTCCATCGGCTCGGTGATCGGGATCTGCAAGGCCTACACGACGCGGGTCGGCGAGGGCCCCTTCGTCACGGAGCTCACCGACGAGACGGGGGCGCGCCTCCAGCAGGTGGGCCAGGAGTTCGGGGCGACCACGGGGCGCAAGCGGCGCTGCGGCTGGCTGGACATGGTTCTCATCCGCCAGGCCGTCCGGGTCTCGGGGATCATGGGACTCGCCCTGACGAAGCTCGACGTCCTGACCGGGATCGGGACGCTGAAGATCTGCACGGGCTACAAGACCGACAAGGAGGAATTCACCGAGTCCGTGCCGGCCAACCCGAAGACCCTGGCCGCCTGCAAGCCCGTCTACGAGGAGATGAAGGGCTGGACCGAGGACATCCGGGGAGCCAAGCGGATCGAGGACCTTCCCCGCAACACCCGGCGCTATATCGACCGGCTGGAGAAGCTCTCCGGGGCCGAGATGGTCCTCGTCTCCGTGGGCCCGGACCGGGACGAGACGATCGTCCTGGGCAACCCCTTTGCGGGATGATGCGCGGCGGGAATCTCCACGATTGTCCTTGACAAGGTCCGGCCGTTCCTGTTAAGAGGTCGGGCTTTCAAAATAATGGGTCGTTAGCTCAGTCCGGTAGAGCAGCGGACTTTTAATCCGTTGGTCGTGGGTTCGATTCCCATACGACCCACCATGAATTCAAAGGGTTACAGCCATGGCGGTAACCCTTTGTGCTTTTCTGGGCTAAATTCGTAAGCTTCCCCATCTATTGGGCCATTGAAGGATCGACAAATAAAAGAATCTCATGTAGGTTTCATGGCGGAATGAATCGGCCGGTCGAATGGAGCGATTCCAACGTGGTTATCCGGGAAGACGTGGGGCATCTCGGGCGGGTACGAACATCCTTTGCCGTTATTTATTATGGGAATAACCGCTGACATCGCCATTATCGTTGTTGCCGCCCTGATTGGGGGCCTGATTGCTCAATTCCTGAAGCAGCCGCTTATTCTTGGCTATATCCTGGCCGGTGTTGTGGTGGGCCCCTATACCGGGGGAATCACCGTCACGGAAATCCACAATATTGAACTGTTGGCCGAGATAGGCGTGGCTCTTTTGCTTTTTTCCCTTGGACTTGAATTTTCATTCACGCAGCTTCAGCCCGTGCGGAAAATAGCCCTTATCGGGACCCCCATTCAACTGATCCTGACGATGGCATATGGCTTTGCAGTCGGGAAGCTGCTTGGATTTGAAGCGATTGCCTCCCTGTGGATAGGGGCATTGATCTCTCTTTCCAGCACGATGGTCATCTTGAAAACCATGATGAATAGAGGGCTTATGGGCACCCTCTCAAGCCGGGTCATGATCGGCATGCTGATCGTACAGGACCTGGCCGTGATTCCCCTGATGATCATGCTGCCCCAGTTAAGCAATCCGCAGGTGGGGATTCCGCTCCTGGGATGGGCGGCACTGAAGGCCGCTGTTTTTCTTAGCTTGATGATCATTGTTGGAACGAGGGTGATTCCAAAATTCATGGCCTATATGGCCACATGGAAGTCACGAGAGCTCTCTATATTGACGGTCACGGCGACAGGCCTCGGAATCGGCTATGCAACCTATCTCTTCGGGCTTTCGTTTGCATTCGGGGCCTTTGTCGCAGGGATGATCCTTGGAGAGTCCGACTACTCCCATCAGGCGCTCAGCGACATCATCCCATTGCGGGACGTATTCGGGCTGCTTTTCTTCGTTTCCATAGGAATGCTGCTGGATCCCGCTTTCCTGAATGCAAACCTGAAACTGGTCTCGTTGTTGGTATTGCTGATTATCATCGGCAAAGGCCTGATATTTTCAGCGCTCGTTATTTTCTTTGGTTATGGGAATGTCATCCCTATTGCCATAGGGCTCGGACTTTCGCAGGTTGGAGAATTTTCGTTTGTTCTGGCAAGCGTCGGCGTCAACACCAAATCGATCAGTACAGAGCTGTTCTCGTTGATTCTTACGACAGCCGTCATCACCATGATATTAACGCCATTCCTCTCGGATCTTGCAGCGCCGCTCTATGCCCTCCGGAAACGAAGGTTCAAGTGTGAACCGCTGCAAACAATGAATTTCCCTCAGAACGACTTGCACCATCATGTCGTTATTGCAGGAGTAGGACGGGTGGGATCGTATGTGGCGCATGTTTTAAAGAGCTTGAACGTTACATTCGTGGCAATCGAGTTTGATTGCCGCCAAATCGAGCGAATGAGGGAAGCAGGAATCGCTTTGGTCTATGGGGACGCCAGTCAAAGCACTGTGTTGAGTGCTGCAAGAATTGAACAGGCCGATCTTTTGGTCATCACCGTTCCCTCTACGAATGTTACCCGAAGCATTGCGGAGAATTCCCTGCAGGCGAATCAGGAACTGAAGATTGTCGCACGGGTAGAAACGATCGATGAAATAGGAATATTACGCGAGTTAGGGGTAAAGGAAGTGATCCAGCCGGAGTTTGAGGCAGGTCTGGAGGTCACCCGTCAGGCGCTTCTGTCTCTCAACATTGAAGCCGACAGCATAAGGCGCTTCACAGATCAAGTTCGGCAGGAATCCTATGCCGCCCTACGCAGCGAGAATCAAGAATAATGGTTGTGTAAAGATTTGATGAAATTTCGATCTTCACCTTCGCATCGACAAGGTCCCTATCTTCGTTCCCATGTGTACGAAGCGCCCGCCGTTTGAAGCCCCACCCCCGCTTTTTGAACCTGCAGGCGGAGACATTTCAAGCACGCCGGGTTCAAAAAGCATGACGATCCCGGAACCGCCATAGGCAAAATAACCGATTTCGTCGCCTTTCCTGATCTCTTTGTTCAAATCGACGGGAAGGGGCATGCTGACGGAGTTGATGTCGCTCATCCCAATCGCGACAAATCCTACCTGTCCGGAATTTTTCGTATTTATCAGATAGTAGGCGCGGTGATACTCGGAGAAGTATTTCACGAGACCTCTGAAGCCGTAATAATAGTGTTTGTCGTCCAGTGATCCCTTGGCAACGATCCTGCCCGTGACCGGGGCATGAAAGCGGTGATAGTCCTTGGGATAAAGGAGGCAGACAACGGCAGTCCCTCCCGCGAATTTGTTCGCCAGTTCAACGCTTCCGAGCAACGCTGCGATATTGTAGGTATCGCCTTTCACCTCGAAGTCCCGATCGGAGGTCAGGGCATCAGGGATCGGGGATATCCTGCAATCCGCAGGGCATGTCAGGACGGCATTGTTTTGCGGGTCCGAAATTGGGCGTGCGCCCGGTTTCAATTTACGGGTAAAGAAATCGTTGAAGGATGCAAACCCGCCCTCGGGGATCTTATAGGAACGCATATCGATCGTGCCGTCATGGACCCATCGATTCGCCACGGCCGCAGACGCTTTGCTGTCCATGAACACCCCGCGTTCGCGGACAAATTTTTGCATCCAGTCCGTGAAGTCCCTGTCCCGCAAAAGATTAATTCCATCATCGATATAATAGGTTTTGTTGTCCTTGTCCTTTTTCCTGTACAGGGATTTGAATATTTCCGAATAGTCCTGGGCGTTCGCAATCTTGTCTGGGGTGTACGTTCGCCACCTATCCAGGAATCCATAAAATTCTTCCAGGCTGTTGTGCTTATGCCAGTAGGACTTTCTGTCCTTTGCACCAGCATCAATCAGTCTCATCAAGGAATTCTTCAGGTCGGGTCTCTTGTTGTCCAAAAGGGCCCTGAGTTCGTTCACGACTGGAGAAGACGCATCTTTGCCATCCGTTTGCGCGAAGACGTTCGAGCCGATCAGCAGCATGGATAAGCAGCACGAAATCGCAATCGCATATTTTGTTGCATTCTTCACAATCGCACCGTCCGATGAAATCGTCCTATTGTATCCCCAAAGGGACCTTCCCGACGGCACCCAGGATCTCGTCGAAGCGCTCGCAGATCCGGGTGAAGTCCGTGTCGGTCATTCCCTGTCCAATCGCCGCGTCCAGGAGGTCGCGGGTGACCCGGCCATCGCCACGTCCTTGTGGAGATTGTAGACCCGCGAGCGGCCGTCCCAGGTCCCCGAAAGGATATGCCGGGGAAAGCGGACCTCGCTGATGAAGCTGCGGGCGTTGGCGGCGTTGAAGACGGCGATCATGTCCTCCAGGCGGATCCCGGTGGTCTCGGCCATGCGGCCACCCTCGCAGTTTGCCATGAAGATCGGGTGGAGGACCATGTTGTGGATCAGCTTCAGGGTGTGGCCCGTGCCGCTGCCGCCCAGGTAGAAGACATGGCGGGCGATCGCATCGAGGAGAGGCCGGGTCCCCTCGAAAGACTCCTGCGGCCCTCCGATCATCAGGGTCAGGGTCCC
Source organism: uncultured Syntrophus sp. (assembly GCA_964403345.1). Lineage (GTDB taxonomy): Bacteria > Desulfobacterota > Syntrophia > Syntrophales > UBA5619 > JAKAFS01. The sequence continues at coordinate 7,119 of CAYOGU010000059.1, forward strand.
GGCGTCGAGGTAGGCGATCCCCTTGCCCATGTTGCCCAGCCCGACCATGCCGACCTTCCGATCGCTCACGGCTCCTCCTTGATATCCCGATGATGGCCCCTCCGCCCCGATGGCGGGGCAGGTCCCTCCGCCGGCCAGTCGGAAAGGAACGCCACGCCCTGGAGGACTTCCTCGAACTTCCGGATCACGTAGTCGGGCCGGACGTCGCCGTGGACCTTGACCCCCTGGTTGGAATCGACGAAGAGGGTCCGGATCCCCAGACGGGACGCCCCATGGATGTCCCGGTACATGTCGTTGCCCACGAAGAGGACCTCCCAGGGACCCAACTCCATGGCCTCCAGGGCCTGCTGGAAAATCCTCGGATCCGGCTTGCGGAAGCCGCAGTCCCCCGAGATGACGACGGAATCGAAACGTCCCTGCAGCCCCAAGGCCTGCATCTCCGGCAGGGCGAAGCAGGGCTGTGCATCGGAGACGATGCCCAGCCGGTAGGCCCCGCAGAGCCGGTCGAGGACCTCCCCCACGCCAGGGTAGAGGCGGAGCCGCTTGCGGGAGATGCCCCGGAACAGCTGGGCCAGGGTCAGGGAGAGTCTCGTCCGCCGGGCCGGGTGCCTCACCCCCTTCTGACGCAGGAAGGCGTTCCAGATGGCCAGGACGTCGATCTCCGGAAACTCTTCGGGATTTCGATCCTTCTGCGCTCTCAGGATCTCCCAGTAGCGGTCCCTCACCTCGTCGCGGTGAAGGAAGATCCCCTGGTAGGTCAGGTAGTGGGCGATGCCCCGGTAGATCTCCTCCAGGGACTCGTCCGTCTCGATGTCGACCAGCGTGCCGTAAAGATCGAAGAGGATGCCCTTGATCGCGGTCATGGTTCCGCCTCCAGGTTGGCCCGGGCCTCGTTCAGCAGTTGCCGGCGATACAGGCCGTCGATCCAGGAATTTCGTGCGATGCGCAGGAAGGTCATCCCCATGTGGAAGGGGACGCGCCGGGTGATGGAGGCGAAGGCGCTCTCCCGGTCGGGAAACTGGCAGGCGTACTCCCAGAGGAAGTGGCCGATGAAGGGCTCGGCCCGCCCGCCGTCGCCGCCGTACTGCATGAAGAAATGCTTGATTTCGGCGGCCGCGCGTCCCACGTCGAAGATCCGGTCGGCCCGCTTCATCCGCTCCAGGTCGATGGCGATCACCCAGAGGCCGTCGCCGAACAGGAGGTTGGTCGGGGTGACGTCGCCGTGGACCAGGACGGAATTGTCCTCCCACATGTATCCCCTCCCGCGCCACCGCTCCTTCAGGAGACGGAATGCCTCCGCCTCGCCCCACTCCAGGTGCCCCCAGTTCTTCAACTGCCCCAGGATCTGATCGAAGTAGGTGCAGTCACGATCGAAATCCACCCGCTCCGGGACAGCGGTCCGGTTGTGCATCGTGGCCAGGAAATAGGCCATGGCCGTCAGCTTCTCGAAGAGGATTCCCTGGTCGTTGCGCCGGATCGCCCGGAAGATGAATTCCGACAGGGGGACGCCGTAGCAGAACTCCTCGACCAAGACGCAGTTCAGCTCGGCGTTCTGCCCTAGGGGCCGGGCCACGTAGTGGGGATAACCGTCAAAGCCGATCCCGCGCAGGAGGCTGAGGCTGTCGAACTCCTTGGTCATGTGGCGGTGGGCCGTCTCCGGGGTGCGGTCCGTGATGGCCCCGAAGAATTTCCCGATGATGCGGGTCCGGCTCTGGGGATCCTCGTAGAGATAGACATGGTTCGAGGCCTGGATCTTGTACACCTTGAAATCGGGGAAGGCGCCGGGTAGACCGAGCTGGGGGAGGATCTGACTGCAGAGATACCCGTAGAAGGGATCCTGCCTGGAAAGGTATCCGTAGTCAATCATCGTGAATTCCGGTCGGTCCCCCCTGGTCGCTCCGCTTCAACTTCAACCTTCTGCCGCACCGCCCGGGCGTGGCCCTTTCCAGGGCCGTCGCCGGGCGATGGAGACTTTTCTTCACTAACACGTTCCGGTCGGGATATCCAGGGGAAAAGGAGCCCCGAAGGCCCTACTCATGGGCCATCTCCGGTCGGATCAGAAGGACGGGGATCTGAGATTCGTGCAGGACCTTAAGGGCCACGCTGCCGAACATCAGGTGCCTCATCCCTGTATAGCCGTGGGTGGCGATGACGATCAGATCCACCCCTTTTTCCCTGGCGTAATTGGAGATCGTCTGGCCGGCCCTTCCCTCCACCATCTCGATCCGGGCCCTGAGCCCCGCCTTGGCGAGGCGGGACTGCACTTCGGTCAGGTACTGCTCCGTCTCTGCCATATAGGCGCTTCTCAGGGCCGCCATGTCGATACTCCTGGCGTAGGACTTGGGGATCGGATAGATCTCCACCTCGATCACCCTCAACAGGATCACCTCGGCCTCCTGCCTGCCCTTCGCCAGATTTTCCACGTGCGGCAGAGCGCATTCGGCCAATTCAGAACCGTCGAGCGGAACCAGGATCTTCTCATACATGCCCAACACCTCCCTCCTTCGCTGTTTATCGTTGGATGGAATGGTTTCAGACCCCCGCTTTCCTGTACAGCCCCGCGATGAGGGCCTGGGCCTCCTCCTGGATCCTGGCCAGGTGAGCCTCGTCGCGGAAGCTCTCCGCATAGAGTTTGCTGATGTCCTCCGTGCCCGAAGGCCGGACGGCAAACCAACCGTTGGCCGTGACGACCTTCACTCCGCCAATCGCCTCCCCGTTTCCCGGCGCCCGGGTCAATTTGGCCAGGACGGGATCGCCGGCCAGCGTCGGTGCACCGATCTTCTCGGGGGTGAGGCCCTTGAGCACGGCCCGCTGCGCAGCCGAGGCGGCCACGTCCAGCCTCGCATAGAAGGGTTCCCCGAATCGGCCGGTCAGTTCCCGGTAGAGTTGGGCCGGGTTCTCTCCTGTGCGGGCGGTCATCTCCGCCGCCAGGAGATCCATGACGAAACCGTCCTTGTCCGTGGTCCAGACCGTGCCATCCCGCCTGAGGAACGAGGCCCCGGCGCTCTCCTCGCCCCCGAAGCCGAAAGACCCGTCCAAGAGTCCCGCGACGAACCACTTGAAGCCCACGGGGACCTCGGTGAGGGGCCTCCCAAGGTGGGCCGCCACGCGGTCGATCATGGCGCTGCTGACCAGGGTCTTCCCCACGGCGGCATCGGGCCGCCAGCCCGGGCGGTGGCTGAAGAGGTACCAGACGGAGGCGGCCAAGAAGTGATTCGGGTTCATGAGCCCCTCCGGCGTGACGATCCCGTGCCGGTCGCCGTCCGTGTCGTTGCCGAAGGCGATGTCGAAGCGGTCCCGGAGCCCGATGAGGCCGGCCATGGCCCAGGGGGAAGAGCAGTCCATGCGGATGCGCCCGTCCCAGTCCAGGGGCATGAATGCGAAGGCAGGATCCACTCCCGGATGGACCACCTCCAGTTGCAGGCCATACCGCTCCGCGATGGGCCCCCAGTAGGCGACCGACGCCCCGCCCAGGGGATCGACCCCCATCTTCAGGCCAGCGGCCCGGACGATCTCCATATCGACGACGGCGCCCAGATCACCGGTGTAGGACCCGATGAAGTCGTGCCGATGGGTGGTGGGGGCCGCAAGCGCCCGCTCGTAGGGAATCCGCGCCACCCCGTCGAGGCCCCCGCCCATCAGCTCGTTGGCGCGGTTCTCGATCCAGACCGTGATCTCCGGGCCGGCTGGCCCCCCTTCCGGAGGGTTGTACTTGATTCCTCCGTCCTCGGGGGGGTTGTGGGAGGGGGTGATCACGATGCCGTCGGCAAGGCCATCCCGCCTGCCCCGGTTGTACCGGAGGATGGCATGGGAAATGACCGGCGTGGGGGTGAATCCCAGGTCCTTCTGGACCAGGACCTCCACGCCGCTGGCCGCCAGGACCTCGAGGACCGTCCTACGGCTGGGTTCGGAGAGGGCATGGGTGTCCATCCCCAGGAAGAGGGGACCCTTGATCCCCCGCCCCTTTCGGTATTCGCAGACCGCTCGGCTGATGGCCAGGATATGGGACTCGTTGAAGCTCCCCCGCAGGGAAGATCCCCGATGGCCCGAGGTCCCGAAACTCACCCGCTCCGCGGCCGCCGAAGGGTCCGGCCGCCGGTGGTAATAGGCCTCGACCAGGCCGGGGATGTCCGCCAGCAGGGACTTTGGCGCCCTTTGTCCCGCCAATGGGTGAATCGCCATGCCGCACCTCTTTTCCTTGTGAAGGGGTCGCCCGCAGGAGAAAACCGCAGAACCAGGAAACAACTTAAGAATATCTTAGCGCGTCGGGTGCCAATGTCAATAGGGACCTGACGGCTGACGCCTCGATTTGGGCCTTAAAGCTGACGCCTCGATTTGGGCCTTAAATTGGATTTCTGTCCCAAAATGCCACACGGATACGCCATCACCTGCCGGGTGGTGCCTCATTTTGTGCCGGATGGAATCCATCCGGCACAGGGCAAACGGAGTCACTACCCCTTCCGAATGGGCTTGACAGACCGGGGCGGATGGTTCACTCTCAAAAGGCCCGATCGGTGTTTTGTCCGGCGACTCTCCGGCAGATCGGGAAAGGGGCTGCATCAGGGACGCGAATCGGAAAGAAGGAGGTCTGCCATGGCTGAAAAAAGGATCCTGTCGATCGGGAAACGGGTGCGGGACTTCACGCTTACGGATCAGGACGGCAAGCCCGTCCGACTCTCCTCGTTCCGGGGGAAGAAGGTACTTCTCTCGTGGCATCCCCTGGCCTGGACGACGGTCTGCAGCCTGCAGATGAAGTCCTTGGAAAAGAACCGGCGGACCTTCGCCAAGCTCGGCACGGTGGCCCTGGGGCTGAGCGTCGATCCGGTCCCCTCGAAGCGGGCTTGGGCCGCCTCCCTGAAGATCCGGGAAACCCGGCTCCTCAGCGATTTCTGGCCCCATGGCAAGACGGCCAAGGCCCTGGGGATCTTCCGCTCCGCCGACGGAATCTCGGAAAGGGCCAACCTCGTCCTCGACGAGAAGGGACGGATCATTTTCCTGAAGGTCTATCCCATCCGGCAGCTCCCCGACATCGGCGAGATCCTGGCCTTTCTGAAGGGCTGACCGGCCCGGAACGGACCGCGAAAGGGACGGTGAAGGAGGCCGCGCAATGGCCAGCACTGCGGGGACACCAAGATCGTGGCCCGCCCGTGGGACGGCCGGCCTGGCCCTGATCGCCCTCTTCTGGGCGTTGAACTGGTCCCTGCCGGGACTGAGGACCCACTGGGGGTTTTTCCCCCTCTGGCTCGGCTATGCCCTGGTCGCGGACGCCCTCGTCTTTAGGGCCAAGGGCCATTCCCTGATCGCCCGCAGCCCTGCGGCCTTCGCCGGGCTCTTTGTCGCCTCAGCCCCTGCCTGGTGGATCTTCGAGGGGATCAACGTCCGGACTCAGAACTGGTTCTATCTCGGCGAGGAGGCCTTCTCGAACCTGGAGTACGCCTTCCTGTCCACGGTGAGCTTCTCCACCGTGATGCCGGCCGTCTTCGGGACGGCGGAGTGGGTGGGAACCTGGAGCCGGGTACGGAGGATCGGCCGCGGCCCGGCCCTCCGTCCGACCCGGGCCTTCCTCGCGTCCATGTTCGGCCTGGGGGGCCTCATGCTCCTTCTGATCGTGCTCTGGCCGGACGCCTTCTTTCCCCTCGTCTGGGGGGCCCTCTACTGCCTGGTCGAGCCCGTCAACGCAAGGCTCGGGAACCGGACGCTCCTGGAGGACCTCGCCCGCGGCGACTGGCGAACGGCCGTCGCCCTTGCCGCGGGGGCTCTGATCTGCGGCTTCTTCTGGGAGATGTGGAATTTCTATTCCTATCCGAAGTGGATCTACCGAATCCCCTACGCCGACTGGCTTCACCTCTTCGAGATGCCGCTCGCCGGCTACCTGGGGTACATCCCCTTCTCCTGGGAGCTCTTCGCCCTCTATCACCTGCTGACGGGCCCGCTCTGCCGGGACCGAAACCGCCGGACCCTTCGCATGGTCGAGGATCCATCCTGAAGGCCCCGTCCGGGTTGCCAATCGGCGCGCCTTGTGGTACTGTGGCGTCCCTTCAATACTGGACCCAAGGAGGACGCCGATGTTCGCCGTAATCATGGCCGGGGGAAAGGGGGCGCGGTTCTGGCCCCGAAGCCGGGAGAAGATGCCCAAACACCTCCTGGACATCCTGGGGGAGCGGACGATCATCCAGGAGACCGTTGAGAGAATCCGGCCGCTGGTACCGGCCGAGCGGACCCTGATCGTCACGGGCCAAAGCCACGCGGCGGAACTGATCCGCCAGCTCCCGGAGATCCCGACCGAAAACATCCTCATCGAGCCGGTGGGCCGCAACACGGCCCCCTGCATCGGCCTGGCGGCCCTGCATATTCAGAAGCGCGCCGGCGATGCAGTGATGATGGTCCTCCCCTCGGACCACCGGATCGGCGACGAGGACGGCTTCCGGCGGGTCCTGAAGGCAGCCGCCCAGACCGCCGCCAGCGGGGATTGCCTCGTTACGATCGGCATCCGGCCGACCGGTCCCGAGACCGGTTACGGCTACCTCGAGCAGGGCGAGCGTTTCGCCGCAATCGGTGAGGGCGACATCTTCCGCGTCCGCTCGATCCGGGAGAAACCGCCCCGGGAAGAGGCCGAGCGGTTCCTGGCACAGGGAGGGTTCCTCTGGAACAGCGGGATGTTCGCCTGGAAGGCCTCGACGATCCTCCAGCAAATCGGCCAGCACCTCCCCGACCTGGACCGGGGGCTAGCGAAGATCCGGGAGGCCTTTGGCACCGATCGGGAAGCCGATGTTCTCGGCAGGACCTACCGGGAACTCCCGTCCGTCTCCATCGACTACGGGGTAATGGAAAAGGCCCGGGACGTCCTGATCGTTCCGGGGTCCTTCGGCTGGTCCGACCTGGGAAGCTGGGACGCCCTGTGGGAGGTCTCCCCGAAGGACGGACAAGGCAACTCCGTCCGGGGCCCCTTCATCGGCATCGACGCAGCCCGATCGCTGGTCCACAGCCCGGGGAAACTCGTCGCCCTCGTCGGCGTGGAGGACCTGCTCGTTGTGGAAACCGACGACGCCCTCCTGATCTGCCGGCGGGGACGTTCGCAGGACGTCAAGAAGG
>CAYOGU010000060.1:0-14122 GCA_964403345.1 uncultured Syntrophus sp.
GGGAAGGGAACGATCACCTGGATGGGCCGGGTGGGATAGGCATCGGCCGCCAGGGCCGGACCCGCCGCCAGGCCGACGGCACCCAGCCCCATCATCGCCAGTACCGCCAAAAGGATCCTTTTTGCTCTCATCATCTCCTCCTTGTTTCCATTTAAAGGTCACTTGCGGTAACGGGCGTCAGGCACCCTTTTCCGCATCCGTCAACTTCTCCCGCCAATCCCCCTTCTTCTTGAAGATCAGCGGCTTCAGACCCAACAGGATCATGATCAGCCCCACCGCCAAGAAGGTCGCGGCGATCGGCCGCTCAATAAAGATCGTGTAGGTGCCGCCGGACATAGCCAGGGCCTGCCGGAAGCTGAACTCGATGATCGGCGCCAGGACCACCCCCAGGACCAGGGGGGCCGTCTCGAAATCCATCTTGCGCAGGAGGTATCCCAGGACGCCCATGACGCTCATGATGGCCACGTCGACCATGCTGGAATTGACCGCGTAGACCCCCACCACGCAGAAGAGCAGGATCGTCGGATAGAGGATCTTGTAAGGGACGCGCAACAGGTTGACGAAGAGGCTCACCAGGGGCAAATTGAGCAGCAGCAGGACGAGGTTCCCCACGTACATGCTGGCGATCAGTCCCCAGAAGATCTGCGGCTGTTCCTTGATGAAGAGCGGTCCGGGCGTGATGCCGTGAACCATCAAAGCGGCCAGGAGGACCGCCGGGACCGGGCCGGTGGGCACGCCCAGGGCCAGGAGCGGCACCAGGGCCCCTTCGCTCGCGGCGTTGTTGGCCGATTCGGGACCCGCCACCCCCTCGATCGCGCCCTGGCCGAACTTCTCCGGGTGCTTGGAAACCCGTCGTTCGATGGCGTAAGAGACGAAGGTCGAGATGATGTGGGCCGAACCCGGAATAATCCCGATCATGAACCCCAGGACCGTGCCGCGCAGGATAGGCCAGCCCGAGTCCCTGAATTCCTGCACCGAGGGGAGAAGGTCCCTGAATCTGGGCTTCACGACCTCCCGGACCTCGGGGCTCCCGGCCGTGGCCAGGATCTCCGATATCCCGAAGAGGCCTACCGCCACCGGAACCAGCCCCACCCCGTCCCCCAGGGCCGTGACGCCATAGGAGAACCGGAAGTAGCCGGACATCTGATCGATCCCGATCGTCCCGACCAGCAACCCCAGGGTGATCATGGAGAGGTTCTTGGGGATGGAGCCGCCCGTCATGTAGCTCAGGACGACCAGACCGCAGGCCAGGAGGCAGAAATACTCCGGCGGCCCGAAGCCGAGGGCGAACCGGGCCAGCGGCGGAGCCAGGAACATCAGGCCGACGACGCTGATCGTCCCGGCCACGTAGGAGCCGATGGCCGCGATGGCCAAGGCGGGTCCGGCGCGGCCCTTGCGGGCCATGGCGTAGCCGTCGATGGCGGTCATGACCGAGGCGGCCTCGCCGGGGATGCGCATCAGGATCGACGTGGTCGACCCGCCGTACATGGCCCCGTAGTAGATCCCCGCCAGGAGGATGATCGCCGCGGTCGTGTCCAGACCGAAGGTGGTCGGGAGCAGCATGCTGATCCCGGCCAGGGGGCCGACTCCCGGCAGGACCCCGACCATCGTCCCGATCAGGCAGCCCATCAGTGCGTACATCATGTTGGCCGGGGTGAAGGCCGTTGCAAAACCCATCACCAGATTCTGAAAAGTCGCTTCCATCAGAAACCCCATCCTCCTCTCGGCAGCGGCACTTTGAGCAGGGAATCGAAGAGCCAGAAGGTGCCAATGGAAAAGCTGACCGTTAAAACCAGCGTCAGCCAGATCTTGATCCGCTCCATAACGCCGAACAGAAACCCCAGGGCGATGAACATGGTCAGACGGTAGCCGATCATCTCCATGAACAGAGTGATGAACAGGCAGCAGCCCAGGATCGCAACGGCGTGGGGCGCCTCGGACCAGGCGACCTCTTTGAAGGCCTTGGCCCCCTTGCCCAGGACGATCATGATCGCGCCCAGGACGATCAGCAGCAACGCCAGGAGCAGCGGAACGTATCCCGGCCCCGGATGGCCCGTGGTCCCCAACGGAAGGATCCTTCTCTCCCAGACGACGAAGAGCCCCACCAGGACCAGAAAGGCCCCGCTCAGTCGATCGATCGTCATGTCTCTCGTTTCCCCTCTATCAGTGGTTCGCCCAGTGGACGGCGGGTTTCAACCCCGTTGCGGCGGGGAGTCTCCCAATTGCAGCGTCTTTACGGATTCATTGCTGGCATTCTTCCGGCGTGTGTACTCCTTCCGGAAACGCGCCGAAGCGGCCTGACAGTGTTTTCTCACCAGTTTTTCAAAGGCTTTTCTGTTCCTGGTCCGGTAGGCGTCAAACACCTCCCGATGCTCCTCATAGGAGCTCGTCACGTCCCCTTTCCAGAGCAGGCTGAGATTCCAGCACCACCGGACGGGTTTCAAGGCGTTTTCATAGATCCGGATGAGGGTTTTGTTGGGGCAGGGAGCCGCCATCTGGGAATGGAACCGGTAGTTGAGCAGCCGGTAGGCGCGGAAATCCTCTTCCGAGCCCGAGAGCTTCCCCATCTGTTCCAGGATCTCGGCGATCTTCCGGAAATCCTCCTCCGTGGCCGTTAGACAGGCCAGGCCGCAGGTGTAGCTTTCGGCCATCTCCCAGACCTGGTAATTGTTGATGAGCTCCTGCTCCGTGAAGCTGGCGACGACCCTTCCCTTTCCGGCCCTCCGGACGACGAGGCCCGCATTCTCCAACTGGATGAGGACCTCCCGGACGGGGGAACGGCTGACACCCAAGGCCCGGGCGATGTTCTCCTCGACGAGTTTGCTCTCGGGAGGCAGGACCATGTTGATGATGTTTTCTTCCAGAAGGGTGTAGATCTTTTGAACCAGCAGATCAGCCGTCAAAGGGGGCTGGCTGGCCATCATCTTCACGAAGTTCTCCTCCAAGGTGGACCCCCCTCCCGTCGTGCAGCCCTGTTTCGGAATACAGTCTTCTGTGCACCGTCGACGGTACACTAGCAGGATTCGATTCGATGTCAAGCAAAATCCGCAGGGTCGACAGGGTGGCCCTTTTGGAAAAGGCCCCTTTTTCGGCTCTTAGCGGATTTTTTTCCTCAGGGCATCGACGTCGTGAATCCGCAGGGTGTTTCCCGACAGGCTGATCAGTTTCTTCTCGCGGAAGGTGCGCAACGCCTTGTTGACGCTCTCCCGCGTGGCGCCGACCATGCCGGCCAGTTCTCGCTGGGTGACGGTCAGATCGATGGTCGCGGAGGGGTTCTCTTTGAAGCCGCCGGACTCGGCCAACTCGATCAGTTTCTTGGCCAACCGGGCCGGAACGTTAAGGAAGAAGATGTCTTCCAGAAAATCGTCGGCCTTGCGCAGCCTTCTGGAGAGGGCGCCCAGGATGGAGCGGACCGCCGTCTCGTTGTTCAGGACGTAGACGAGAAAGTCCTTCCGGTTCAGGCCGTAGAGCTGGGTTTCCTCGACGGCAACGGCATCGGCGGAACGGGGCAGGTCGTCAAGGAGCGACATCTCGCCGCAGAAATCCCCGCTGGTCAGAAGCGCGAGGATCGCCTCGTCGCCGTCCCGGGACTGGCGGACGATTTTGATCTTTCCGGAGAGGATCATATAGAGGGCCGTCCCCTCGTCCCCCTTGCGGAAGAGGACATCTCCCTTCTTGAGGGTCCGCTTCTGGAGGAGCTCGGCCAGACGCCGGCTTTCCTCGAGGGGGAGGGAGCGGAAGAGGGGCACCTGCTTCAAGAGAATCTCGGGATGGGTCATTTTCTCACTCCCGGCCCGGCTGGGCCGCAGTTCGATCGCCCGCGCTTCCGGGCTGACTCGCCATGAACCGATGTTCCGGACGCCCGCGACCCGACGTCAACGGCCTGTCCCGCCTTCCTTCAGATGGGGGGGTAACTTATCACACATCCCTGCCAATATCAAGCAGATGGGTTCCGTTGCCGCAAACCGGGAACGGCCCGATTATTTTCCTTGACAAACCGCTCTCACCTTTCTATGGTCTTAATTGTTAACAAAATTGTGCACGACAGAAACCCATTAATTAAGGAGAAAAGACTATGCGCCGCATCAATACGTTACTGGCCCTCGGGTTCGCGCTTCTCGCGACCCTGTTCGTCCTGATCCCGGCCGCTTCGGCCGAGACCTTTCCCAGTCGTTCCATCACCCTGATCGTGCCGTACCCCGCGGGCGGTGCCACGGACCTTCTCGCACGGCCCCTGGCGGACGAGGCTAAGAAAGCCCTCGGTCAGACCGTGATCATCGAAAATCGCGCCGGCGGCGGCGGGGCCGTGGGCGTCGGGGCCATCATCGGCAAGAAGCCGGACGGATATCTCCTCTCCATGGCCGTGGAGAGCCTCCACCGGAATTCCTACATCAACAAGCTGCCCTTCGACACGGTCAAGGACCTCACGCCGATCATCGCCGTGTCCGGCAATCTCTACGGAATCTGCGTCCGGACCGATTCCCCATACAAGACCCTCAAGGACCTGGTCAACTATGCCAAGGCCAACCCCGGCAAGGTGAGCTACATGGCCTCCGGGGTGGGGACCAGCGGCCACATCTCCATGGAGGAGTTGGCCGTCAAGGCCGGCAACCTCAAGCTGTCGCACGTCCCCTCCAAGGGAGACCAGGAATCCTCGGCGGCGCTGCTCGGCGGGCACGTGGACGCCATCTCCACCTCCGCGGGCTTCCTCCCTCTCGTTGAGGCCGGACGGATGAGGCTCCTGGCCACCTATACCGCCAAGCGGACCAAGAAGTTCCCCAACGTACCGACTGTGCACGAGTTGGGCTACGGCGTCATCTGCGAGGCTCCCATCGGGATCTTCGGGCCCAAGGGAATGCCCTCCGACATCGTCAAGACCCTCCACGACGCCTTCAAGAAGGCGATGGACGGCCAGAGCTACCAGGTCACGATGGACAAGTTCCAGCAGCCAGCCGTCTACATGGGTCCGGCGGAACTCGGCAAGTACTGGGCCGAGGCCTATGTCGAGGCCGGCAAGCAGGTCGAGGCATACATCAATAAGAAGTAACGACTGGATGGCGCCGCCGGCCTGAAGCCGGCGGCGCCGATTCCTTCACCTGAGGAGAATCCTTTGAAAAAGACCTATTGCATAGCCAATCTGTTCTGGCTAGCCCTCGCGACAGCCGCGGCCATCGGGGCTTGGCAACTCGGCGTGGGGAACTTCCACAGCCCCGGCGCAGGCTTCCTGCCCTTCTACGCCGCCCTCCTGTTCGGAGGCCTCGCCCTCGTCTCGCTCCTCCAGGATCTCAAGGCGATGACCGGTCCCGGCTCGGAGCTCTGGGGAGAGGTCCGCTGGGGCCGCTGGATCGCCATGGTGGCAAGCCTGTTTGCCTACGTGGCACTCCTGGAATGGCTGGGTTTCGCGACGGCCACGTTCCTGCTCATGCTGGTCCTTTTCAGGATTCTGGAACCCTACCGCTGGACGATGGTCCTCTTATTCTCCCTGCTGACCATGGGATGTGCCTACCTTTTCTTCGTCGTCCTCTTGGAATGCCGGCTGCCGGGCGGCAGCCTATGGGGGTTTTAGGCCATGGATATCCTGAACCAACTTTTCATGGGATTTTCGGTGGCGCTGCAGCCGGCCAATCTCCTCTACTGCCTGCTGGGATGCATGATCGGAACGATGGTCGGGGTCCTTCCGGGACTCGGGCCGACGGCGGCCATGTCTCTCCTCCTGCCGGTCACGTTCCACGTCACCCCGGTTTCGGCCGTCATCATGCTCTCCGGGATCTTCTACGGGGCCATGTACGGCGGCTCGATCACCTCCATCCTGGTCAACATCCCCGGCGAAGCGGCCTCGGTCGTCACCACCCTGGACGGCTACCAGATGGCCCGGCAGGGCAGGGCAGGGCGGGCGCTCGGGATCTCGGCCTTCGGCTCATTCCTCGCCGGAACCCTGGGGTTGATCGGCCTCACCTTCCTGGCCCCTCCCCTGGCCAAGGCGGCGCTCAAGTTCGGCCCCCCCGAGTACTTCGCCCTGATGGTCCTGGGTTTGATCGTCCTGACGTTTCTCTCCTCCGGCTCCATGGTCAAGGCGCTGATGATGGCCGCTTTCGGCCTCCTGGTGGGGTCGGTGGGGACCGACACCGTCACGGGCACCGCCCGGTTCACCTTCGGGCTCACGTCGCTCATGGACGGGGTCGGCATGATCCCCGTGGTCATGGGACTTTTCGGCATCTCCGAGATGCTCCTCAACATCGAATCGAAGATCGACCGCGAGATCTTCAAGACCCGCGTCAAGGGCCTGCTTCCCACCCTGGCCGACTGGAAACAGTCGTCCTGGGCCATCACCCGCGGGACCGTGATCGGGTTCTTCCTGGGCATCCTGCCGGGGGGCGGGGCGGTTCTCTCCTCCTTCGTCGCTTATGCGGTGGAGAAGCGCTGCTCGAAGCACCCGGAAAAGTTCGGAACCGGAGTCATCGAGGGGGTGGCCTCGCCCGAGGCGGCCAACAATCCGGCTGCCCAGTCCTCCTTCATCCCGCTGATGACCCTGGGGATCCCCGCCAACGTCGTCATGGCCATGCTCCTCGGAGCACTGATCATCCACGGCGTCACGCCGGGGCCCCTGCTCCTCTCGCAGCACCCGGAGATTTTCTGGGGCCTCATCGCCAGCATGTACCTGGGCAACGTCATGCTGGTCATCCTCAACGTGCCGCTCATCGGGATGTGGGTCCAGGTCCTCAAGGTCCCCTATCCCATCCTGATGCCCCTGATCATCCTCTTCTGCCTGATCGGTTCCTATACCGTCGCCAACAGCGTCATGGACGTCTTTTTGATGCTCCTGTTCGGCCTGGTGGGCTACGTGATGAAGAAGCTCAAGTACGACGCCCCTCCCTTCATCCTGGCCTTCGTACTGGGTCCCATCCTCGAATACTCGCTGAAGCAGTCCCTGATCTTCTCCAAGGGCAGCTTCATGATCTTCGTGACCCGGCCCATCACCGCCACCTGTCTGGCCGCTGCCCTGGTCCTCCTGCTCCTGCCCCTCCTGCCCAAGATCGGCCGTCGCCGTCCCGGCGCCGCGCACGAGTCTGACATCTAGGGGAAGGGGATCCGCACCGTAACGCTCACGATGGACCGGCGAAAAGACAACCGCTTGGAGAGGGAAATGGGGGTCCGTCGATGCGGATAAGGGACGTGATGCTCCTGGCCATGTCCCTGGGGGGGCTGGCCACGGGTATCCTGTGGCCGGCACTCGGGATGCTCGTCGCCCCCTGGACCGTGGAATTGCTCATGATCCAGCTTTTCTTCAGCTTTCTGGGGGTCGATTTCCAGGCCCTGGCCCGGCCGCGGCCCGGTGACGCCTTGGAGGTGGGCGTGATCAGCGCCGTCAAGCTCTTCGCCCTGCCCGTCCTCCTCTGGGCCCTGTCCCTATGGCTCCTGCCCGAGCAGACCCTGGCGATCCTGCTCCTGAGCGGGGTCTCCACCGGAGTCACCGCGCCCTTCGTCGCCACCCTCTTGGGCGTGGGCCCGACCCGAATGCTGCAGGTGGCCATCCTGACCTCGGCCTTGGTTCCCTTCACCCTGCCCGCCCTGGTCAGCCTGTTGATGGGCGGGCGCCTGGAGATCCCCTATTCCCACATGGCGCGCCTCCTGGCCCTCATCATGCTGCCGCCGGGGATCATGGTCTTTCTGCTCAAGCGTTTCACGCCGGGCATGGCGCTGCGCCTGGAGCACTGGTCGGTCCCGGTTGGTCTGCCCCTCTTCTACTTTACGACCATGGCGGTGATCGCTCCCTTTGCCGACGCGATCACCGGCGAGTTCGGCCGAGTCCTGGAATCGCTCGGTCTGGCGACCCTCCTGACCGTGATCTTCGTGGCCTGCGGCCTGGGGCTGGCCTATGTCTGGCCCAGGCACCTCGACGGCCTCTCCTTCGCCCTGGGCCTCACCTGCGCGAACAACGTCCTGGTAGCGGCCTTCGCCGCCCGTCTCTTCGGACCCGACCCGACCCTCCTGGCGGTCCTCTACATGTTCCCCTACTTCCTGATCCTCCTGCCGATGCGCTGGCTGGCCCGGCGGCTCAAGACGCGGGGCACCCCGCAATGACCCTGTTCCCGACGCTTGTCCCTCTCGCTTAAAGACCGGCAATCTCTTTCCTTTGCGTTCGCGTGCGATGGGATCGTTGCCTCGCCCTCAGAGCACGAATAACCAGGCGCTGACCCTGTTGAAGGGCGGGGTGGCACAGGTATATTTCATTGCCAATACGGAAACGCCCTGACCGCGACCATATCCCCTACGTGCAACCGATGAAAAGGAACTTCATCCCTGCCCACGCCGTTGGCATCCTGGATGGGACACAAACATGGCCCATCCTGATAACATCCTGTAAAGACTGAATTTGCTAACGTGGCACCCATATTGCGGTTTAGATCCATCGCGGGAGGTCAAATCCCTGCATGCCACGGAAAAGGGCTTCGACATGAAGCGCAGTTCTCCGGATATTTCCAAAAGGAGGGGAAGCAAAATGAAGAGGAGGAGCAAAACGACAATCGTATTGGCGGTTTTTCCCTGATCATGGCGGCCCATGGGGCATGGGCCGCCGACAACGGCAACGGCACGATCACCGTCGACGGGCTGGTCTGGCTGAAATACGCCGGCTGCCTTAGCCGCGGGTCATGGAACCAAGCCCAGTCCCAAGTTGCAGGCCTGAAATCCGGCCAATGCGGCCTGACAGACGGATCCTATGCCGGCCAGTGGCGTCTTCCCACCAGCGTAGAACTCTACAAGAGGTATGGAAACACCAGCGAGTTCATCAACGGCCAGATGAGCGACTACTGGTCGTCCACTCCGGGGAACACCTCCGAATACGCCTATGTCGTGAATATGCAACACGGTTACGAGATCGGGATGAAGACGTGGGGCAACGGCTACGCCTGGCCGGTCCGCAATCCATAACATACAACCGATGAGGGTATGGCCGCCTCCTGCGGGGGAGGCGGCGGTCCTTGATCCGCGTCCTTCCCCCACCCCCTTGACCGTCTGCCTAATGGGCAGGTGACTGCGTCGTTCGTCCGCGGACGACCCAAGACATTTCCTTCCCAAAGAAGCCCCCCTGTGGTATGCAAGCATCGCCCTGCGTCACCCCGGCAGGAGATCTGAACCGCAGGCGGGGCAGACACGGGGCATCACTTCATCGGGAAGGAAGAGCATGACGGAAACCAGCCAGACGGAAGCCACCGCGGCTCCAGCCGCAAAAGATTATCATTCAATGATCGCCGTGGAACTGGGGATCGCCCCGGCGCAGGTCAAGGCGACTGCCGAGCTCCTGGGCGAGGGGGCCACGGTTCCCTTCATCGCCCGCTACCGCAAGGAGGCCACGGGGTCCCTCGACGAGGTCGCCGTGACCGAAATCCGCGACCGCCTAGCCCAGCTCGCGGAGCTGGACAAGCGGCGCGAGGCTATCCTGAAATCCCTCATCGAGCGCAACCTTCTCACCGACGAGCTCAGGATGAAAATCGGCGACGCCGGGACCCTCTCGGTCCTGGAAGACCTCTATCTCCCCTTCCGCCCCAAGCGCCGGACCCGGGCGACCGTGGCCCGGGAGAAGGGGCTCGAGCCCCTCGCCCGGCGGATCTTCGACCAGGCGGAGGCCTTCGACCCCATCGAGGCGGCCGGGGCCTTCGTCGATCCCGAAAAGGGGGTGGCGTCCCCCGAGGAAGCCATGGCCGGGGCCCGGGACATTATCGCCGAATGGGTGAACGAGGACGAAAAGGCCCGCGCCCGGATGCGGGAACATTTCGAGGCCAAGGCCTTCTTCCAGTCCAAGGTCATCACGGGCAAAGAGGCCGAGGGAAGCCGCTACCGGGACTACTTCGACTGGCAGGAGGCGGCGGCCAAGGCCCCCTCCCACCGGGTCCTCGCCATGCGGCGGGGTGAAAAGGAGGGGTTCCTGACCCTCCGGGTCGTCCCGCCGGAGGCCGAGGCGATCGATCTCCTCGTCGGGCTTTTCGTCAAGGGGGAAGGACCGGTTTCCGCCGAGGTCCGTATCGCCGTCGAGGACGCCTACCGTCGCCTTTTGGCCAACGCCATGGAAACGGAGATCCGTCTGACCACGAAAAAGCGGGCCGACGCCGAGGCGATCCGGGTCTTCGCCGAGAATCTCCGCCAGCTTCTGCTCGCCCCGCCCCTGGGCCAGAAGAGGGTCCTGGCCCTCGACCCGGGCTTCAGGACGGGCTGCAAAACCGTGTGCCTCGACGCCCAGGGGAAACTCCTCCACAGCGAGACGATCTACCCCCACCTCTCGGAGAAGGCCCGTGAGGCCGCCGCCGAAAGGGTCCGTGCCCTCCACGCCCAGTTCGACCTGGAGGCGATCGCCGTGGGGAACGGGACCGCCGGCCGGGAGACCGAGGCTTTCCTGCGTTCCCTGGGCATTCCCGAGACGGTCCCGATCGTCATGGTCAACGAGAGCGGGGCCTCGGTCTACAGCGCCTCGAAGATCGCACGGGACGAGTTCCCCGACCACGACGTCACCGTCCGCGGGGCCGTCTCCATCGGCCGGCGGCTCATGGATCCCCTGGCGGAGCTGGTCAAAATCGACCCCAAGGCGATCGGCGTGGGGCAGTACCAGCACGACGTGGACCAGGCGGAGCTCAGGCAGTCCCTCGACGACACCGTCATGAGCTGCGTGAACGCCGTGGGCGTCGAGCTCAACACGGCCAGCGCCGCTCTTCTCACCTACGTCTCCGGGCTGGGGCCAGCCCTGGCCGAGAAGATAGTGGCCTGGCGGGACGCCAACGGTCCATTCCCCTCGCGCGAGGCCCTGAAGTCGGTGCCCCGCCTGGGGGCCAAGGCCTTTGTCCAGGCCGCGGGGTTCCTCAGAATCCGCGGCGGGGCGAACCCCCTGGACGCCTCGGCCGTCCACCCCGAGAGCTACGGGATCGTAGACCGGATGGCGGCGGACCTGGGGTGTTCCGTCGTGGACCTCCTGCGCGACAATGGGCTCCGCAAAAGGATCGACCTGGCCCGCTACGTGACGGATCAGGTGGGCCTTCCGACCCTGAACGACATCCTGGCGGAGCTCGCCAAGCCCGGCCGGGACCCCCGCGCCACCTTCGAGGCCTTTCGTTTCGCCGAGGGGATCGAGAAGATCGAGGATCTCCAGGCCGGCATGAAGCTCCCTGGGATCGTGACGAACCTCACCGCTTTCGGGGCCTTCGTGGACATCGGCGTCCACCAGGACGGCCTGGTTCACCTGAGCCAGCTCGCCGACCGGTACGTGAAAGACCCCGCAGAGGTCCTCAAGGTCCGCCAAGCCGTCGAGGTGACGGTCTTGGCCGTCGATCTGGAGCGCAAAAGGATCTCGCTGACCATGAAGAAAAAGCCCGACGCGGCCGGCGCGGCCGCCCATCCGCATCCGGAAAAGCGGAATGAATCGGCTGGAGAGAAGCACGGCGATGGCGCGAAGTCGAGTTCTCCTGGGTCTCGCCAGAACAGACCGGCCGGCGGCAGTTCTCACCAGAGAAACCCCGGACAGGGAAAGCAGGAAAAAGGACGCGACGAGAAGGTCCCCTTCAACAACCCCTTCGCGGCGGTCTTCGGGAAAAAATAGTCTGCCGGCAGGGCCGCGCTTCTTTCTTGAACGGCTGCCATGCCTGTGCCATAATGCCCCCGAATGGCCATGGACGATTCCGCGAAAATTCTGATCCTCTTTGCCCACCCGCGTTTCGAGAAGTCCCGGGTGAACCGGGCGCTCCTCGACCGAATCGAGGAGGTTCCGGGGGTGACCCTCCGCGACCTTTACGAGCTCTACCCCGACTTCAACATCGACGTGGCCCAGGAGCAGGCCGCCCTGGCCGCGCACCCGATCATCGTCTGGCATTACCCCCTCTACATGTACGGGGCCCCGGCTCTGCTCAAGCAGTGGATGGACATCGTCCTGGAGAACGGGTGGGCCCACGGCCGCGGGGGGGAGGCCCTGAAAGGCAAGATCCTCTTCAACGCCCTGACCACGGGCGGCACCCGCGAGGGGTATGCGGCCGGCGGCTACAACCGCTTCACGATCCGGGATTTCCTCGTGCCCTTTGAACAGACGGCCGCGCTTTGCCAAATGGTGTACCTGCCGCCCTTCGCCGTCCAGGGGACGTACCTGCTCACGGAATCGCAGCTGGCACGCCATGCCGCCCTCTACCGCACGCTCCTGGCCCGCCTTGCGCAGGGGAACGTCGACGTCGCGGCGATGAGGCGCTTCGATTTCCTCAACGACTGGCTCGAACACGATCCGGAGAAGTGTGAACCATGAACCACTCCTTCCTGCAGGACGGCCTCATCTACCTGGCAGCGGCTATCCTCTTCGTCCCCATCGCCAAGCGGCTCGGCATGGGATCGGTCCTTGGATACCTCCTGGGCGGGATCGCGATCGGCCCCTATTTCCTAGGCCTCGTCGGCGGGGAGGGAAGGGACGTCATGCACATCGCCGAGTTCGGCGTGGTGATGATGCTCTTCCTGACGGGACTGGAGCTGGAGCCCGCCCACTTCTGGGGGATGCGCCGTCTGATCCTCGGATCCGGCGCTCTCCAGGTCGGCCTGACGGCCCTGCTCTTCACGGCCCTTTTCAAGGTCCTGGGATTCACCTGGCAGGCGGCCCTGGCCGTGGGGCTGGCCCTAGCCATGTCCTCCACGGCGATCGTCCTGCAGACCCTGAAGGAAAAGGGACTGGACCGGACCCAGGCGGGAAAGGGTTCCTTCGCGGTCCTCCTCTTCCAGGACATGTCGGTCATCCCGATCCTGGCCCTCCTGCCCCTCCTGGCCTACCAAGCGGTCCGGGACGTCTCGAACGGGCCCACCACGCTGATCGGGGGGCTGCCGGGGTGGGCCCAGACGATCGCCCTCCTGGTCGCGGTGAATCTGGTCGTCCTGGCCGGCCGCTTCGTGGTCGTACCCTTCCTGCGCTTCATCGGCCGCATCCAGCTTAGGGAGCTCTTCACGATCTCGGCCCTCTTCATCGTGACGGGGGCGGCCTACGTCATGGAGCAGGTGGGGCTCAGCCCCGCCCTGGGGACCTTCCTGGCGGGCATCGTCCTGGCCAACAGCGAGTACCGCCACGAACTGGAGAGCGACATCGAGCCCTTCAAGGGGATCCTCCTGGGCCTCTTCTTCATCTCCGTCGGGGCGTCGATCAACTTCGGCCTGCTCCTGGACCGGCCGCTGACGATCATCGCCGTCGTCCTGGCCGTCGTGGCGATCAAAGCCTTCGTCCTCTTCCTCACGGGGAAGGCGACCGGTCTCACCTTCGACCAGAACCTCCTCTTTACCCTGGGACTCGCCCAGGTGGGGGAATTCGCCTTCGTCCTCTTTGCCTTCATGAACCAGCTTCATCTCCTGTCCGCCAGAACGTCGGACGCGATGATGGGGGTGACGGCCCTGAGCATGACGGCAACGCCGATCCTGCTGCTCATCAACGAGCGGCTCATCACCCCGCGCTTCGGTGTGCCGGCCAAGGCGGAGAAGGAGGCCGACACCATCGACCTGCACCACCCGGTCATCCTCGCCGGCTTCGGCCCCTTCGGAAGCACCGTCGGCCGGTTCCTCAGAGCCAACGGGATCG
The DNA here is from genome assembly GCA_964403345.1 of uncultured Syntrophus sp. Classification (GTDB taxonomy): domain Bacteria; phylum Desulfobacterota; class Syntrophia; order Syntrophales; family UBA5619; genus JAKAFS01. The sequence continues at coordinate 13,580 of CAYOGU010000060.1, forward strand.
AGGCCACGATCCTCGACAACGACTCGGACCGCGTCGATCTCCTCAGGAGAATGGGATTCAAGGTTTTCTACGGCGACGCCACGAGGATCGACATTCTCAAGGCCGCCGGGGCCGACAAGGCCAGGATCCTCATCGCCGCCATCGGGACGCCCGGGATCAACCACGACCTGATCGAGAAGGCCCGGAAACTCTTTCCGAACCTCACGATCATGGCCCGGGCCGAGAACCGCTTCGACGCCTACGACTTGATGGACATGGGGGTCACGGACATCTACCGGGAGACCCTGGACACGTCGGTACGCCTCGGGATCGACTGCCTCGTCAAGCTGGGCCACCGCCGGCACAGCGCCTATCGGGCGGGACAGAACTTCATCCGGTACGACGAGGCGGCCCTGCAGAAACTGGCGCAGCACCTGCACAACGTTGTTTTCCACGTCCACGACGGCCAGATCCACCTCGTCTGCCAGGCCTGGAATCCCGGTCACTATTTTGTTTTGCGAAAGGCTTGAAACAGCTCACAAGAACCATTTCGGAGGCGAGATC
>CAYOGU010000061.1:0-14050 GCA_964403345.1 uncultured Syntrophus sp.
GCCGGCGACGGGGTGCTCCGGATAGGGCCGATTGCATAGGCAGGACTCGGCCTGGGAGCGGCCGCAGGCGATCCCGAGGGTCGTGATCCGTCCGGCTTCGATCTGGTTGCGCTTCACGAGCTCCAGGATGGCGCGCTCGTCACAACCCCGGACCACGACGGCCAGGCGGAAACCGCCTTCTCCGGTGCGCAGGAGCTGCAGGGCCAGCTTGGCCAGGTTCCACTTGGGTTCGATCTCGATGGATGCGACCTCCTCCGGCCTTCGGAAGAGGCGGGGCTGCACGACGCCGACGCGGTCCCGGTCGAGGCCCAATACGCCGTCAGCCTGCCCCGCGGCAAGGAGGTTCTGCGCTTTTTCCCGGATCGTGTTCAGCTCGGACATCGTTTATGCATCCCTCAGCGAAAGGTCGGTTGACTCAACAGGGGATTGCGCCAGGCCTCCAGGGAGGGCATCGGCGCAAGCTTCCGGAGGAAGGTCCCCAGGACCTCCGCGTACTGATTTTCTTCGTGGGCGGTCCCGAAGCTCAGGAGAAGCCTCTTGCGGCCAATCCCCACCGTGTCCAGGAGATCCCCGAGGGCCTCCATCCTCTTGAGGGCGACGTGGTTGGCGTCGTTGAACCGGCAGCCGCCCAGGTGGCAGCCCATGACCGCCACGCCGTCCGCGCCGCTGGCAAAGGCCCTCAGGACCGAATCCGGTTCGACCATGGCGGCGCACTCCACTCCGATCACGCGGAAGGACGGCGGCAGATCGACTTTTCCCCTGCCGGCGGCATCGGCGCCGATCCCGGCGCACCAGCGGCAGGCAAAGACCAGGACGCGGGGCGTTTTGGTGCCGGTCGTTTCCTGGGCGTTCATCGGGCGTCCCCCTCTGCAAAGGCCCGGCGGATCATGGCGCCGACGGCCCGGGCGTTGTGCTCGGGCATCTGGATGGTTCCGTTCGGGCAGACGGCGGTGCAGGACCCGCAGGCCCGGCAGCGCATCTTGTTGGCCCGGCTGACCAAGGCCTCGCCGATCCGCTGCAGCGTACAGGCCTCATAGGGGCAGACCGCAACGCAGTTTCCGCAGCCCGAGCAGGAGCCGTTCTCGACGCGGGCATGGCCAAACTTGCCGTCGGGAAGACGACTCAGGGAGCGGGCGGAAACTTCCTTCCGGCCGAGGATCGCCAAGGCCTTCATCGCCGCCCCCTCGCCCTGGGTCGCCGCCTCGCCGGAGGCGACGGGCCAGCGGGCCGAGCCGCAGATGAAGATCCCCGCCTGCCGGGTCTCTAGGGGATGGAGGGGATAGTCCTCCCGGAAAAAGCCGTACCGGTCGATCCCGATGTGGAACAGTCCGGCCAGCTTCGCGTTGTCGGGGTTGGCGATCAGCGGCGTGCTCAGGACGACCTGGTCCGCGGCGATGGCGCGCTTGATGCCATTGATCACGTCAAAGACCTCGACGCGTTCCACATGACCGTCTCCCAGGACAACGGGTGGCTGGGCCGCATCGAACCGGACGAAACGGACGCCGCTCTCCAGGGCGTTTCGGTAGTAGCGCTCCAGGATATGGCCGGGCGTCATGACGTCCCGGTGGAGGATCGTCACCTCGGCGTCGGGATCGGTCTGCTTCAGGAGGACGGCGTTCTTGATGCTCGATGGGCAACAGATCGTAGAGCAGTAGGGCCGCTCCGGGCAGCGCGCGCCGACGCACTGGATAAAGACGGACCGTTTCGCCGCCGCCTTGCCTTCCTGGTGGCGGCGTTCGAGCTCCATAAGGCTCAGGACTTCCTTCAGTTCTCCGTACCGGTAGAGTCCCCGGGGGAGCCAAACCCCCGCCCCCGTGGCGAGGATGACGGCCCCCACGCGGACGACCTCAGCACCCGCCTCGGATGCGAGACGGACTTTGAAGTCGCCGGCAAAACCGGTTACCCCGGCAATGCGTGTCTTGGGATGGAAGTGGATCTGCGGATTCCCCTGGATCGCCTCCAGGATCGGTCGGACCTTTTCCGCCGCCCCGGCATCGGTGGGATAGACCCGGGAGAGAAGCCTCAGCATCCCTCCCCCTGCCGCGCCGCGGTCGATGAGATGGACGAGGAAACCTGCCCGGGCGACCCCGAGGGCCGCCGCGAGTCCGGCTGGGCCCGCGCCGACCACGAGGCATTCGGACTTCACGGGGACGACGGCGTCAGCCGAGCGATCGGCATGGCGGAGTGCCGCCAGCGCCATCCCCAGGAGATTGGCTGCCTTGGCCTGGGCGCCAGCGGGGTCCCGACGGTGGAGCCAGGCGCATCCTTCGCGGATGTCGGCGAGCCGGATGCGGGATCGGTCGATGCCGTCTCCGCTGAGCTTCGTCATGACATCGCCGGCCTTCCCATAGGGCGAGCAAGCCGCGATCACGATCCTGTCGGCCCTGCTGTCTTCGATGGCCCTGAGGATTCCCGCCTGGTCTTCCGGCAGGCAGACCGTGTCGCGGATCTCCACGGCGGCGACGTCTTCCTCACGGCCGATCCGTTCCCGGAGGGTCGAGAGATCGACGGCGGGTTCGATCTGGCCGCAACAGCGGCAGAGGATGACGATCACGCCCGGCATGGCCCCTCCTTGTCGCTGAGCATGGCCTTCATGGCTGCCGAAGAGCCCTGATAGGACGACTGAGCTATGTCCGCCGGCTCGGCGGCGAAGCCGCAGGCATCGGCGGGCGGCTCCGGGGCGGTCCCATAGACGTCCCCGACGGAGGGCCTCAGGTTGCCGTTGAGGACCACCATGTCGAAACGCCGGATCTCCCGCTTCTGGGTTATCGTGTCTTCGAATTTCACGGCGATGCCCCCGCCGGCAAGGGGGTGGACCAGTCCCGGGCGGCCCCGGACGAGACGGACTCCCCCCTTGTCCACGGTCTGCAAGGAGTAGGCGTAGTAGTCACGCCCCACCGTGCGCAGGTCCGTATAAAAGATCCAGCAGTCGATGGCGGGGTCCCGGCGCTTCACCCAGGAGGCCTGCTTGAGGGCGTGCATGCAGCAGACCGCCGAGCACCAGGTCAGCAGCCTGTCGTCGCGGGCGCCGGTACATTGAATGAATGCGATGTTGGCAGGCCTGCCGCCGTCCACTTTGCGGACGATGCGGCCGCCGTTCTTTCCAGCCTCGGCCGTCCAGGCCTCGAACTCCAGCGAGGTCATGATATCTGGATGGGTCCCATGGCCGAACTCAGGAAGGGGGGACAGTTCCGCCTCCCTAAAGCCGGCGGCCCGGATCACCCGGCTGACCTTCAGGGTCTTGCGCTCCTCCTTCCGGTCCAAGTCGATCGCCGCGGTGGGGCAAGCCCCCACGCATTGGCCGCAACGGTTGCAGAGCCCCGCGTCGATAAGGAAGGCGGGCGGATAGACATGCTCGCCCAATGGTCTTGCCGCCCCGGGGGGGCAGCATTCCGCGCACCGGCCGCAGGCGATGCATCGCTCCGGAGCGATCCAAGGAGGCATCGTGGCGATCGTGGCAAGGTGTCCCGCTTCAGATGCCTCCAGGGAGACAATGCATGAGGAGAGGTGGACGGTGATCCCCGGCGACGATTGAAGGCGCCGGATGTCCGTCCAGAGCGGGCAGAAGGCGCAATGGTCCGTTGGGTAGATCTTGTCGAGATTCAGGACCTGTCCGCCGAGAACGGCACCCTGTTCGACAAGGTGGACGCTCCGGCCGGCAGCGGCCAGATCGAGGGCCGCCGTGATCCCAGCGCTGCCGCCGCCTTCGACGAGGATGGGCAGGGCTGTAGTCGCGGCCTGCCGGGAGGTTTCCGGAGGGAGGGACGCCATGGCCTATTCCTCCTCTTTCCACAGGCCGTAGTGTTCGGCCAGGGACTTCACCCGCGACTCGAACCAGCCAAAAAACTCCCGGTCGCCCTCGGCGCCTGTCCGGTCTTCGGGACGGATCAGGAGCCGCTCTTTCGGCGGGTCGAAACGCTTCACCTTGTCGTAGACGACGGTGATCGCCCGGACCGGCTTGACCGGACAGCGGCGCTCGCAGGCCCCGCAGCCGTTACAGTTGGCCTCGACCATGAGGGGATTCTTCTTCGGATCCAGTTCGATGGCCTTGTACCGGCAGGCCTTGAAGCACTTGTCGCAGGCCTCTTTCCCGGACCACTGCAGGCAGCTCTTCTGGTCGATAACGGCATTGCCGATGTCGATCTCCGCCTTGGCAATCTTCTGGATGGCTCCCGTCGGGCAGATCTTGATGCACTCCATGCACATGCTGCACTTCTTCCAGTCCAGGACGGGCGTGCCGGCATTGGCCAGGCCGTCGAGGACGGAGGCAGGATGGAGGGCGCTGACCGGGCAGATATCGATGCACTGGTAGCAGCGGGCGCAGGCCTTGAGAAATTCCGGCTCCACCAGGGCCCCCGGAGGACGCGGCAGGGCCTTGGCGCCGCTGACCTTGATCAGGCCGAAGAGTGTACCCGAGACAGCCCCGGCCACAACGATCTGGAGCATATCCCGGCGGGAAAAGGGCATAACAACCTCTAACAACAAAAATGGACAAAACCGGCATCCATCTTCCTACAAAAGGACTCCGGATTCAAGCTAAAACGATCAGGTACAAAGCGATATCGGTTAAGAAAAAAAGGGGCGGGAGATTGCGGTCTCCCGCCCCACTGTTTTAAGCCTACAGGATCTTCCTGGCTGCCTGGATGTCGTCGAGCAGGTAGTCCAAGCCGAGGGACTTGATCGTCGCCTCTGTCGGAATGCCCTTTTCATCCCAGCCGAAATGCTTGTAGTAGGCATCGTGCATCTTCTTCTCGTCTTCCGCCGTGAAGAGGGTCCCCTTCTTGGGGCCCTCGGGCAGCGGTTCCGTGAGGAAGCGCTTGTGGAGCCGGTCGTCCTTCACGCTGATGCCCTCGCGGACGTTGAAGCAACGCTCCGTGGTGATGATCCGTCGCGACGTGGCCCAGTACTCTTGGTCCGTCATGTCCCAGCCGCAGAGCGGGTTGAGCATATTGACGACGACACCCGGCGTCTCCTTCAGCCAGGGCACGCCACCGACAAAGGAGCACATGCACAGCGAGTTGATCATGCCCCAGCGGGCCTGGAGATCCGGGCTGTCACCCTCGTGATGATCGCCTCCGCACTGGCCCATGGCGTAACTGTAGGCCCTGCCCTTGTCGCCCCGCGGATCATGGGCGGCAATCTCCTTGCCCTTGACGTTGACGGCCCAGGCCTCGGACCCCTTGCCGATCTTCTGGGACATCTTCTTGACGCCCATGGAGAGGAGCTTGCCGGCCTTGCCCTCCTGGTAGCAGGTCTTGCGGATCAGCTCCATGTAGGCGTCGGCATTGCCCCACTTGACCTTGATCCCGTCGAGGTCGGCCGCCGTCAGGACGCCCTTGTCGACGCACTCCGTCGTGAAGGCCAGGACGCCGCCCATGGAGATCGCGTCGATGCCCAGTGCGTCGGCGAGCTCTATCATGGCCATCATGCCGGCAAAGTCCTTCATCAGGAGGTTGCTGCCCAGAAGGCCGCCCGTTTCGTACTCCGGCCCCTCGGCGATGAGTCCCTTGTACTTGCCGTCCCGGATGACGCCCAGCTTCATGCAGTGCACCGGGCAGTTGTTGCAGGCCACGTGACGCTTCCAGAAGGTCCTGGCCGCCTGCTCGCCGCCGATCTTCTCGATGTCGGGATACCAGGTGGTCTGGAAGTTCTTGGTGATGAGCGAGCTCGTGATCCACTGCTTCTGTTCGAGAAGCCCGCCGGTTCCCCAGCGCTTGATCCCCTGCCAGGCCTCGCGGTCCACATCGTACTGGAGGGCCACTTTGGCCGCCTCGGTGAACTTTGCCGGATCGACGGTCGGAACGGCCTTAGTGCCGCGGATGCCGATGCCCTTGAGCTTCTTGCTGCCCATGAGGGCGCCGGTGCTCGTGCGCGCCGCCGCGCGGGTGCGCTCGACGATCACGGCCGCGTAGGGGACCATGTTTTCACCGGCCGGCCCGATGACGGCCGTCCGGGCATAGGGATCCTTCATCTCCTTGACGATCATCTCGTCGGTCGCCTGGGTGTCCTTGCCCCACATCTTCGAGGCGTCCTTGAGTTCGGCCTTGTCGTCCTTGATGGAAAGCCAGACCGGCTTCTTCGACTTCCCCTTGATGTAGATGCCGTCCCAGCCGGCCCATTTGATTTCGTTGCCGAAATGGCCGCCCACCTCGGCGTGGCTGAGCAGGCCTGTATAGACGCTCTGGTTCACGAAGCTCGCCCGTGTGCCGGGGCAGAAGGTCCCGTTCAAGGGGCCGGGTCCGATGAAGATGAAACTGTCCTCGGCCCAGGGGTCGTGCTTGGCCTTATACTCCGAGGTCAGGTAGTGGGCGCCCAGGCCGGAGCCGCCGATGAACTTGCGCGCCACTTCATCCGTGAGGGGACGGGTCTTGACCTCGCCCTTGCTCAGATCCACTTCCAGAATCTTTCCAAAATATCCGCCTTTGGGTGCTGTCATCGCGATCACCTCCCCTTCCCAGATTTGCCAGTCTTGGGCCGGTCGCCCTTGCTGGGATAGAACAGCAGGTCCATCATGTCCTCAGCGGCCTTGACGGGGGTCACATTCCGGTAGGCCAGGTTCACGCCGAACCCCATCGTATTGGCGATGAGGCAGGGCCCCTGGGGCTTCCCGGACTGCTGCAGACAGGCCTTCGCGCACTCGGGATCGCCGCCGCACATGTCGCACATGATGGGATTTCCCGAATCGGGATGGACCCGGACATACTGGGCGGGGCAGGCCTCGGCGCACTTCATGCACTTCTCGCCCAGGCAGGTCTTCTCGTTGACGGTGATCCCGTTACTCTTGGGATCCACGGTGAGCGACTTGGGGTTAGTCGGACAGGCCTTGACGCAGGGATGGTCGTCGCACTGCCAGCAGATCACCGGGACATCCACGACGCCCTTGTGCTTGTAGACATGAATCCGGGCCACGGAGGGGCGTACGACGCCCTCGTGCTTGATGTTGCAGGCGTATTCGCAGGCCCTGCAGCCCGTGCAGTTCTGCCGTTCGACGAACAGGTGACGCTGCACGATCTTCGGCGCCTCCGCCGCCTTGACCTCCTTGGGCTTGGCACCGCCGACCGTCGCCAGGGCGATCGCCCCGCCGGCCGTGATCGCTGCCCCTTTCAGGAAGCCGCGCCGCGACGTCTCCTTGTTGATGATCTCTGGAATCTTGACCTCTTCTTTCATAGAAACCTCCATTTTAGTCAGTTTCAGCATTTACGTAACGCTTCGGGAACGCTCACTGTTCCGGATGTCACTCCCCCTTCCTTCAGATGCCGTGATTTATTCTTGAGCCCCCCCTTCATCTCCGAAACACGAGAGGCACCCTGCGCAGGCCGGCCGAAACCGGCAAGTGGCAAGGTTATTTCAGTTTGCTCGAGTAGACGTAGTCGTTGGTCTTCTGGGCGGCGTGGCAGCGGATGCACTCGTCGATCTTGCCCTCCTCGATCACCTTGCCGTCGGGCGAGAATTGCGCCCAGAACCAGTCGCCGTCCGAGGGGTTGTACCCCTTCACCTTGTACATGACGCCGATCGCCTCGAGCTTCTTGTCGGCCTTAAAATTGTCGATGACCACCATCGACTCCACCGGCAACTTCCCCTTCTTGGCCGCGATCCCCTTGAGGGCCACGTCGTTCACGTAAACGTTCAGAAGGGCCCCGTGCGGATCGACGCCCTTGTGCATGGGCTTGGAATCGGGCCACATCTTCCACTTTTTGGCGTAGTCCGCCTTCTTCAGAAAATCCCACACCGCGGCCCCTTTGGGGGCCAGCTTGGTCTGGGCCGAAACCCAGCCAGCCACGGCCAGCGACAAAACGGCGAGGATCGCCACAAACAACATCGTACGCTTTCTCATGAATGAACCTCCGTGATCAGTCGAGTTTGCGCCGGATGGAAAACGGGTTTTGCGGGGGAATTTCCCTGGGGATTCCAATGGATCTGCCGTATTTTGCGGCGCCGACGGCCAAAGGGCGACAGCGCCGCGATAGAGGCGATACCCGGGAGCTTCAAAGGGATGCGGAGAATCAGCCGATGCCTGAGAAGACCACTATTCCAGGGAAGCGTGCAAAAGACCTTTACGTAAGAAAGCATCATCCTGCCTACGCAACATCCGCCGGACACCCATCCCGGCTTCGATATGCAGTTCCCCCCTAGAAAAGAGATCCTAATCGATGGTCCGAGAGATTGTCAACGGTTTTTTTAAAAAAAAGATAATCATATTGACTATTTATGACATTTTTGACATATGTCATGCCGTACAGAACCGGGTCGGTCTGTTTCCGGTGCCTCTGTTCCGTGGTCCCGGTTCGGAAGAGGAGATTGGGAATCCGGGCCATCGCCTGACAACGGCCCGGCCATCACGCCGGCCGAGATTGGTCAGGGGCGGAATAGTGGCAATGAATAAATTATAAGGATAGGAGGACCGTCCGGTTGAAATCCCGCCGGGGCGACGGGACGGACGGCTCGTCGTGAGGTTTGGTGGGCAGGGGCTTATTGATCCCCCCGGCCCCGGGTGCTCTCGAGATTGTGGACGTGGACGTGCCGGCCCACCTCGATGTCCTGGGTGGCCAGACCGATCGGCTCCCCGTACTTGACAATGGCCTCGCCCTTTTGGATCGGCCGGATCGCAAACTTGTGGCCGAAGCGGATCGGTTCCGCCGGTCGGACGACCCGCGTGTCGTTTCCGACCTGGAGGGCGATCTCGGTCCCGGGATCGACATCCTCCAGGACCGTGGCCACGTTGTCGGCTTCCTTCATCACCAGCGCCCGCGCTTTTTCCCTCTCCATGAACGGTCCCCTTGCCGCCTCAGATGGTCGGCCCGATCCGCTTGATGGCGAAATCGTTGAACCCCAGGATCTCGGCCCTGGTCCGCTTCCCCGAGGCCACATGGAGGATCTCCGCGAAAAGCCGTTCTCCCGCCTCCCGGACCGACTCATCCCCAGTGACGATCGTGCCGGCATTCATGTCCATGTTGTCGCGCATGGCCTCGTACATGGCCGTGTTGCTGGCTATCTTGATGGTGGGGGCGATGGGTGAACCGCAGCAGGTTCCCCGACCCGTCGTGAAAGCAACCAGCTGGCAGCCACCGGCCACCATCCCCGTGATCTGTTCGATGTCATGGCCCGGCGTGTCCATCCAGACGAGGCCCTTTTTCGTCACCGGCGCGGCGTAGTCGATGACGTCCTGGAGGGGCCAGGTACCCGCCTTGTAGACGCAACCCAAGGACTTCTCCTCGATGGACGACAGGCCTCCTTCGATGTTTCCGGGAGTGGGCTGGCTTCCCCGCATGTCTACTCCCATGGACTTGGCCTCCTCCTCGCAGCGGCGGATCACCTCGTAGCAACGGTCCGAAACCTGGGGCGTCACGGCCCGGGTGGCGACCAGGTGTTCTGCGCCGATCAGCTCTGTCGTTTCGGCAAGGATGACGCTCCCGCCCGCTTCGATCAAGAGGTCGCTCGCCACGCCCAGGGCGGGGTTTGCCGAGATCCCCGAGCAGGCATCCGAGCCGCCGCATTCCGTGCCCAGGATCAACTCCCCGGCGTCGACGGGGGTTCGCTTCAGGCAGGAGGCCTGGGCGAGCATAGCCGCGGCGGCGCCCCCCCCTGCGGCGATCGCCTTGACCGACCCCCCTGCCTGCTGGATGATCACCAGATGGACGGGCTTTCCGGGGCAGGCGGCCCGGATGGCCGCGGCGATCTCCTGGGCTCGAAGGGTCTCGCAACCCAGGCCGACGACCACGGCGCCGTACACGTTGGGATGAGCGCCATGGGCGACCAGGACCCGCCGCGTCAGGTCCGCATCGACCCCGAGCTGGTTGCAGCCGTGCTGATGCTCGACCCACGTCGTTCCCGCCGTCTGCTGGGCGATTCCCCGCGCCACCCGGTTCGCGCAGACGACGGTGGGCAGGATCAGGACATGGTTTCGGATGCCGACGGTGCCGTTTTCCCGGCGATAGCCCATGATTTCCATAGGGTTGGCCTCTATCAAAGGGGATTTGGTTTCGGGGAGGCGAACAAGGCCGACCCGACCGGAGGCCCCTTTATCGTGATGTGAAGATAGAGACAGCAATTCCGTAAGTCAAGGATATTTTATCGGATATCTTATGGAAGACGGATGGGGACGTCTGAAGGGGGGAGGACTGCCGCGCCATAAAAGATCCCTCCTTCATTCTCTGTTGCCTTTTTCCAAAATCAGGTGTATGCGTACGTTCACATCTTTTTTCCGCTTCTTTGAGCGGCGGATCGGATTTCCGATGAGAAATAGAGGGACGACCCATTCATAGGACCCAGCCCGTCCGGGGACCGGAATCGAAAAGATCCCGACGTCGCCACGGAGGCCAGCGATCCGGAGGAACTTTATTACCCCAACGTTGTCGTGTCATCGATAAGGAGGACAGAAATGGCGGAACGTACCAAGGTCACGATTCCCTACCTGAGAGAAAAGAAGGCCCAGGGGAAACCGATAGTGATGTTGACGGCCTACGATTATCCGATTGCCACGATCGAGGACGAGATTGGTGTCGATATGATCCTCTGCGGCGATTCGCTGGGGATGACCGTCTACGGCTTCTCCGGGACCAACCCGGTTACGATGGACCTCATCGTTCCCCATACCGCAGCGGTCAAACGCGGAGCCCCGCACAGTTTCGTCATCGGCGATATGCCCTTCCTCTCTTATCAGGCCTCCAACGAGAGGGCTGTCCTCAATGCCGGCCGGTTCATCCAGGAGGCCGGCGCCGACGGCGTCAAGATGGAGGGCGGCGAGGAGATGGCCGAAAGGGTCCGGTCCATCCACAATGCCGGGATCGCCGTGATGGGACATTTGGGGCTCACGCCCCAGTCTGTTTCGGCCCTGGGCGGGTTCAAGGCCCAGGGAAGGAACGTCGAGAGCGCCCTCAAACTGATCCGCGACGCCAAGATCATCGAGGAGGCGGGGGCCTTCAGCATCCTTCTGGAGGCGATCCCTTCGGAGATCGGCCAGATCATCACCGAACGCGCCGGGATCCCGATCATTGGGATCGGGGCGGGGCCTTACACCGACGGCCAGGTCCTGGTCGTTCACGACGCCCTGGGTTTCTTCAAGGGACACAAGGCCAAGTTCGTCAAGCAGTACTGCAATCTGAACGACATCGTGCGCAAGGCCTTGCAGGGATACCAGCAGGATCTGGCGGACCGGGTCTATCCGGCGCCTGAGCACTGTTACGGGATTGATCCCGAGGTCTTGGCGGAGATCAAGGGCAAACTGAAGTAATCGTTCCAAAGCCGGGAGAAGGGCGCTTGAAGACAAGACCGATCCGCATGCGATACGGCGAAGGCGAAGTGGCCTTTTCTCTTCCCGAGGAGCAGATCTATTGCGAGGTCCTCGGGAGGGAGTGCCCGGCCATTGCCGATATCCCTGCCGCGATCCGCTTGGCCCTGGAGCGTCCTATCGATTCTCCGCCCCTCAGGGAGCTCCTGCACCCAACGGACCGGGTGGCCATCACGGTCAGCGACATTACCCGAAGCTGGCAGCGCATGGACCTGGTCCTGCCCACCCTTTTCGACACAATCGCCCAGGCGGGGATCCCCGACGAGAACGTGAGCATCCTTGTCGTCGTCGGCGGGCACCGCCAGAACACCCGGGAGGAGATGGAGCAACTCTGCGGGACCGATGTCTGCCGTCGCGTGAACGTGGTCAACCACAATGCCTGGGACCTGGACAACATGGTCTACCTGGGAAAAACGAGCCGGGGGACGGAGGTTGCGATCAACCGGGTCGTCGCCGAGGCCAACAAGATCATCCTCACCGGCGGGATCATCTACCACTACATGGTGGGTTACGGCGGGGGGCGCAAGAGCGTCATCCCCGGCTTCAGCTCCATCCGGACGATCCAGCAGAACCACCTCTTGGCGATGGCGCCGGAATTGGGCATGGGGTCGAACCGGAACGCCATCTCGGGGAAGACCCGCGGCAACGAGTGCCACGAGGACATGATGGAGATCGCCGGGTTCGTTAAACCGGACTTCATCGTCAACGTGGTCCCCAACTCCGAAGGCGAGTATGCCGGGATCTTCGCCGGCAACTGGGTTTCCGCCTGGCAGGAGGGGACGAAGCTCGTCGACGAGATTTACGGCGTCCAAATCCCGGATCTGGCCGATATCGTGATCGCCTCGGCCGGCGGGTCGCCCAAAGACATCAATCTCTACCAGGCCGGCAAGACGATGGACAACGCCTCCTATGCGGTTAAAAAGGGCGGGGCGGTGATCGTCATCAGCGAATGTCCGGACATCCTGGAACCGCCGGAATTCCCCCAGTGGTTCCAGTACCCCTCGACCCTGGAGATGGAGAAGGCCCTTCGGGCCGATTTCACGATCCCGGGATGGGTGGCCTTCAAAGAGGTCGAGTGCAGCGACCTGGCCACTTACATCATGGTAACGCGTTCCGAGAACGTCGATCTGGTGGGGAAGGCCGGTATCATTCCCGTGACCACGATGGACGAGGCCCTGGAGCAGGCCTATCGCCGCTGCGGAACGGATCGGCCCCGGATCACCCTGATGCCGCAGGGAGCCAACACACTGCCGCTTTTGCGGGCAAAGCCCTGAGTCCCCTTCCGGGCTTTGGGGCCTTTCAAATGTCGGTTTTGCCCCCGTCGTGGGGGCGGGTTCTTCATATCAATTCAGTCACGGAGGAGGAATCACCATGAAAAGAGTTCTGATGTTGGTTTTCGCAGTCCTGATGGTGTTTGTATGGATCGGCTCGGCTGCGGCGGCAGAATACAAGGCCACCTGGAAACTGGCTTCCACTCAGAGCATGGATCACCCCTACATGATCGGGGCCCAGAAGTTCGCCGATCTGATGAAGGAGAGGACCAACGGCCGAATCCAGACCAAGCTCTATCCCAGCAACCAGTTGGGCAAGGGCGAACGTGAGATGACCGAGGGGATCCAGCAGGGGGCGATCGACCTCCTGGTTACCTCCACCGGTCCCCTGGGCGGGTTCAGCCCCTCGATCAACATCCTTGACTTCCCCTTCCTCTTCAGGGATTTCAAACACGTGGACCTGGTGATGGACGGGACGATCGGACAGAAACTGCTCGACGACTTCAGCAAGGCCAACATCAAGGCCCTGGCCTTCTGGGAAAACGGGTTCCGTAACCTGACCAACGCCAAGGGGCCGGTCAAGAAGGTCGAGGACGCCAAGGGGCTCAAGATCCGGACCATGGAGAACAAGGTCCATCTGGCCGCCTGGAAGGCCGCGGGATTGAATCCCACCCCCATGGCATGGGGCGAGGTGTTCACGGCGCTCCAGCAGAAGGTCATCGACGGCCAGGAGAACCCCATCGCCGTCTACTACAGCTCCAAACTCTGGGATGCCGGCCAGAAATACTTCTCCCTGAGCCAGCACGTCTACTCCCCCTCGCCCTTCCTGATGAGCCCCAAGGCCTTCAACGCCCTGCCCAAGGCGGACCAGGAGATCTGCGTGAAGACCGCCATGGAGGTGGCCAAGTTCCAGCGCAAGGTCAACCGGGACGGCGAGGAGTCTAAGCTCCAGGACATGGCCAAGAAGGGCGTGATCGTGACTCGGGACGTGGACAAGGAAAGCTTCAAAAAGGCGATGGCACCGGTTTACGGCGAATTCAGCGCGCAGTTCAGCAAGGCCGAGATCGATACCATCATGAACGCGAAGTAAACGGGATGTTCTTATCACGGAGCTGTTGATTCCTCGTGCCTTACTCCCGGCCGTTGCGGCACTGCCCGTCTGGTGACGCAGCGGCCGGGATCGACAGAGGGCGGAGCTGAAGGATGCGCCTTCCTAAGGCTTCTTGGGGAAGGCGGATTCATTGGGGGCTGATTTCTGGAGCGGCGTTATGCACGTACTGAAGCGGTTCAACGAAATTCTGGTCACGGTGGGAAGCTGGGGGACGATCTTTTTCATGGCTGTCATCGCCATCGTCATCCCCTACGAGGTGATCGGACGCTATGTGTTTCAGAAGATGAGCATGTGGTCCGGCGAGGTCTCGACCTACTCCCTGGTCTGGGCCTCGATGCTGGGCGGCGCCGTGGGACTCAAAAAGGGCTATATGATCAGCAT
>CAYOGU010000062.1:0-14009 GCA_964403345.1 uncultured Syntrophus sp.
CCGCCGGCCGTGAAGATCGGTTTCGGGGACGTCGCCATGTACCAGTACACTGGCGGGACCACCGGGGTCTCCAAAGGGGTCATGCTGACCCACGCGAACCTGAGCAAGCAGGTCCAGCAGATCGAAGCATGGTTCCCCACCTTCGAAAAGGGAGGGGAGATTATGCTCGGGGCGCTTCCCTATTTCCATGTCTTCGGACTGTCCACCTCCATGAACTATTCCGTTCACAAGGGATGGGCGCAGGTCCTGATCCCCAGGCCCCAGCCGGCCCCGCTGCTCGAGGCGATCCGTGAGTACCGGCCGACCTTCGCTCCGCTGGTGCCCACGATGTACATCGGGATGCTCAACCATCCGGACCTGAAAAAAACCGACATGAGCTGCATCAAGGGCGCCTTCTCCGGGAGCGCGCCGCTTCCGGTCGAGGTGATCCACGACTTCGAGAAGGCCACCGGAGCGGTGATCGTCGAGGGATTCGGGATGACCGAAACGACGCCCGTGACCCATGTCA
The DNA here is from genome assembly GCA_964403345.1 of uncultured Syntrophus sp. GTDB lineage: Bacteria > Desulfobacterota > Syntrophia > Syntrophales > UBA5619 > JAKAFS01. The sequence goes on from CAYOGU010000062.1 coordinate 509, forward strand.
ATCCCTTCGCCGGAGGGGCCCGGAAGGTGGGGAGCATCGGCGTCCCGATCTCCGACACCGAGAGCCGGATCGTGGATCTGGAGGACGAGGTGACCGATGTCCCCGTGGGCGAACGGGGCGAGTTGATTATCAGGGGCCCCCAGGTGATGCTCGGCTACAAGGGAAAGCCCGAGGAGACGGCCAAGACCCTTCGGGACGGCTGGTGCTATACCGGCGACATCGCCACGATGGACGAGGACGGCTACTTCTACATCGTCGACCGGAAGAAGGACATGATTATCTCCGGCGGCTTTAACGTCTATCCGCGGGACATCGACGAGGTCTTCTACCTCCATCCCAAGGTCCAGGAGGCCTGCTCCATCGGGATCCCCCATCCGACCCGGGGCGAGAGCGTCAAGGTGTTCGTCGTCCTCAAGGAGGGCGAGACGGCCACCCAGGAGGAACTGATCGAGTACTGCAAGACGAGGCTTGCCACCTACAAGCTTCCCACGGAGATCGAATTTCGCAAGGAACTGCCCAAGACGAACGTGGGCAAGATCCTCCGCAAACAGCTCCGCGCCGAGGAACTGGAGAAACGCAAGAAGAAGTAACGGAGGGATCGGGAAAAGGGCCGGAAGTCCCCTGCTTTCCCCGGATCCCAGCCTCATTCGGGAAGAAGCCCCCGGTCACCAGTGACCGGGGGCTCTTTTTCTGTCGCGATCAGTCGTCGCCCGGGATGACCACGCCGGGCCGTTTCCTGCCCAGTGTGGGAAGCAGCGGGATCAGAAGCAAGAGTAGCGCAATGCAGGCGAATTCATCGGCCATGCTGAATCTGCTTGCGGACAGCATCCAGCGTATGGATGTGATTGGCAATGGCCTGTCTGGCCTTGGAGACGCTGCGCTCGCACAGTGCCTCGAGGATCAACCGATGTTCTTCGTCCGTGGTCGGCAATTTCCCCAGGGTGTGATTCATCAGCCGGAAACGGACCATCTGCATGTGGGCGTTGAGATTCCGGTATATGTCGAGCAGGCGCCGATTCCCCATGACATTGAAGAAAAAAAGGTGAAACTCGCTGTCATACTCCATGAAGGCCCTGTAACTCTCACTGTCGTTCGGATTCACGACGAGGGAGACACCCCTCTGGTACAGATCCTTCAGGAACTGCAACTGTTCGTCGGTGATTTTTGCGGTAATCTCCTCGATGACCGCTGTTTCGAGGATCAGCCGCGTCTGCAGGATTTCATGGATGTCCGCTTCGGTGATGTTCTTGACATAGGTCCCGGTCCGGGAGGTGATGTCGATCAACCCCTCTCCCGCGAGCCTAAAGAGTGCATCCTTGATCGGAGTCTGGCTGACCCCCAGGGTTTCGCTGAGTTGCTTGATGTTGAGCTTGTACCCGGACGGGAAGTGGAACGTGGTGATGTTCTTCTTGATGTAATCGTATACCTTCTCGTTGATGTTGGTCACATCGATAATCGAAGGCATTGCCGCATTCTCACCCATTGGATCGCCTCACTTGCCTTGGGCCAGTATGTAATATCTTAAATCAAAAGCTATTTTTGGTGTATTTGCCATCGCTTCATATGAATGTCAAGGCAGTATGATTATGAGGCCTGTATCAACCGATTCTTCCTCTTTCCCGTTCGATCATCTTGGCAAACCGGATCATACCTTCCTCGACCTGCTCCAGATTGATCATGCTGAAACTGGCCCGCACATAGTTCTTCAGCCCGCCGGTCATAGAGAAGCCGGCTCCGGGCACCATCAGAATGCCCAGTTCCACGCCATCTGTTTCCACCATGCGCTCGGCATCGAAGCCTGCGGGAAGCTCAAACCAGATGAACAGGCCGGCGTGCGGCACATTGTAACGGACGTCGGCCGGAAGGTGTTTGTGGGCGGCAGCTAGAACGGCATCGCGATTGCGCCGATAGAGCCCGATATTCTCACGGATGAGGGTGCGGAACTCCGCATGGGTGTGATTGGCAAGGAAACCCGCCAGCAGCGCCTGATCCATGGCGCTGGTATGCAGATTCAACCCCTGTTTGTAAAGCTGGAACAAGCCGATCACCTCGGCCGGACCGGAGGCGTATCCCAAACGCAAGCCCGGTGCGAATATCTTGGAGAAGCTGTCCAGCCGTACCACCCTCCCGTCCCGATCCAGTGCCTGTAGGGTGGGTAGCGGTTCCATGTCCTCCAACTGGATCAACTGATAGGGATCGTCCTCAAGAATCAGCAGATCGTACCGGGATGCAATTTCCATCAGGTGCCTGCGCCTTTCCAGCGAGAGGGAAACGCCGGCCGGATTGTGACCGTTGGGAATATCGTAGATGAATTTCGGCAAACGCTCGCCTGCCGACGCCATCTTCGACAGGATCCGCTCCAGATCCGCTGTGATCATCCCCTGCGCGTCAAGGGGGACAGGGATGAACCGCTCGGTGAACGCACGGAAGGCGCCCAGGGTGCCCGAGTAAGTCGGTTCCGACATGATGACGCTGTCCTCGTCGTTCAGGAAAAGATAGGCCATGATGTGCAGCCCTTCCTGCGCGCCGGTCAGTACTTGAATCTGCTCCGCCTTCAGCGTCACTCCGTCCTTGTCGGCATGCCACCGGATGATGTGGGGTTTCAGATCGGGGCTGGCATCGGTCGGCCCATACTGGCAGGCCATGTCGACGGCCTTGTCCTGGATGATGAATCGGCGGCCGCTTTTGAAAACCACATCCACGGACGTGAAGGCAAAGGTTTGCGCGTTCGGGTAACCGCCGCCGAAGGAGATCATGCCCGGCGTGCGCATAATGGGGACAAGTTTGCGGATCGGAGACGGTTTGAGCCCCTGAACCCGTTTGGCCAGCAACGATTTGATGTTCATAAATCCTCCTGAAGCAACTGATTGACGCGAACTGAAGCTGCGGGCCGTTCCCCGGCAGCGCCGCAGGGTGAATTTGCTGTTGGGGGCTGAGGGGGTCAGGTCTCCAAAAAGTGGCGGACAGCATTTTTCTTTTTTGGATCGTACATGTCCTTTTCCGGAATCTCGAACCCTTCCACGGGTTTGCCGACCATGATTTCCTCCACGTGACGAATCGGCTTTCCCAGGAGGATGCTCCCCACATCGCGGAAGATCTCCGGATAACGGCTGACGATGAAGCGGTGCTCGTCCTGGCCGACCCGCCGCTCGCCAAGGCCGTTATGCCGGGTCAGGACCTCCTGAAGCTCCTGGACCAGATAGCCGTTGGGATCGATGATGGGGATGTCGTTGCCCAGGGCTTGGCGGATCAGCTTGTGGAGAAATGGGAAATGGGTACATCCGAGCATCAAGGTATCAATGTCCTGTTCCAGCAGTGGATGCAGGTAGGTTTCCACCGCCAGCCGGGTGTCATCGGCCTCGACCTTTCCCAACTCGACCAGCGGCGGCAGCAGGGGGCAAGCCTGGCCGAAGACCCGGACGGCCGGGTCGCAGGCCGCAAACATTCGGGCATGGACCCCGCTTTCCACCGTCCCCTTCGTGCCGATGAGCCCTACCCGTTTGTTTCGGGTCGCTTCGCATGCCGCCGGGATTCCCGGTCCGATCACGCTGAGCACTGGGATGGAGAAACGCTTCCGAGACGCCTCGTACCCGGCGGCGGATGCGGTATTGCAGGCAATGACGATCGCCTTGGCCCCCTGGTCCTGGAGAAATTGCAGGCTTTCCAGAACCAGCCCTTCCGCGATGTCATGGGGAAGGGCCCCATAGGGCTGGCGCGCCCTGTCGGCGAAATAGACCAGCCGTTCCCGGGGCAGGGCCGTGGCCATCTCGCGGACCACGCTCAGACCGCCTACGCCGGTATCAAACACTCCGATCGGGCTATCCTTGTTCATCATTCTTCCGGTCGCGAAGCAGTACCCGGCTCAAAAGAGGCAGCCGGGTACTGCCGGATCGCGCGTGCAGCATTGTTTTCTTTCTGTTACTTCACCGCGCCCTTTTCTTTGTAATATTTTAGAGCACCGGGGTGAAGCGGGATGGAGAATCCATTGACGGCGGTTTGCAGGTCGATGGTTTTCCCCTTTTCATGGACCTTGGCCACATCGGCCTTTTTCTCGATCAGGGTCTTGGTGATCTGGTAGACCAGGTTATCCGGCATTTCTGCCGCGACACAGAGGGTCGCCAGAGAGCCCGTGGTGACGACGTCTTCGTTGATGCCGGAGTAGGTCCCCTTGGGGATCACGGTCGCCTTGGAGAAATAGGGATACTTCTGGACAATCTTGTCAATATTGGCCCGGTCGATCGACAGGATCTTGACCTTGTGCTGACTGACGATGTCGATGATGGACGAGGTGGGAGCGCCTGCATCGACAAGAACGGCGTCAACCTGCCCGTCTTTGAGGAGCTCCATGGCCGGACCGTAGGCCAGGTACTGGGGCTTGATGTCGCTAAACGGGATGCCGTAGGTCTCCAGAACGATCTTTATGGCCAGGACGCTGGAGCTTCCCTGGATTCCGCAGGATACCTTCTTGCCCTTCAGGTCGGCATAGGACTTGATGCCCGAGTCGGCCTTGACGACGGTCTGAATGGTGTTGGGGTAGAGGGAGATCAGGCCCCTGATGTTGGCCACCTTGTTGTCCTTGAACATCTCCTGCCCCTGGTAGGCCCATTCGGCGATCAGCGACTCGACGAACCCGATTTCCATGGTCTTGCCCTTGATGTGGCGGGCATTTTCAACGGACCCTCCGGTCGCTTCCGCGGCCACATTGACGCCGATGTTAGCCGCCGACCACATCTTGGCCATGGCCACCCCGAGGGGGTAGTAGGTGCCGCTCATCGCGCCGGTCCCGATGGAGATATTCTTGTCCGCCGCGAAGCCGACGCCGCCGAGAAGACTCACCCACGCAATGATGGAGAGCATACACACAATACGCATGGTCGATTTTTTCACGTTCCATCCTCCTTGTATTGATGTCGTTTGATTCACAATGTCCAATCCTCGCGCCTGACCTAACTGGCTCCAATCACCTCCTTTTATGCTGACGCTTGACACGGTCGGCCTTGGGTCTGTATCACCTCCTGATCTAAAGGGAAGGTTCCAGTCGGCGATTCTGCGCTATTCTCTGGCGCAGATAAACGGCCACGAGAATGGCCAGCCCTATCAAGTCTGTCGTGAGGCCTGGCGTGATCAGCAGAATGCCGCTGAGAAACAGACCGAGCCTTTCCCAGACGTTGCACACCCTATAGAGGAAGTTGCAGAAGGCCGCGCTGTAGGCGACGATTCCGAAGGCAGTCGATGCAGTCATGTTGACAATCTCCCAGGGGGTTCCCTGCATCACCAGACCAGGATGATAGACGAAGAGGAATGGGACGATAAACCCGACGATGACATTTCTTGAGGCAGTGGCGCCGGTAATCATAGGATCGCCTTTGGCAATGCCGGCCGCCGTGTAAGCCGCCAACGCCACGGGCGGCGTGATATCGGCATAGACGCCGAAATAGAAGACGAACATGTGGGCGGTCAGTTTTGGAATGCCCAGGGCGATCAGAGCCGGAGCCGCGACCGAGGCTTGGACAATGTAATTGGGCGTCGTGGGCAGGGCCATGCCGAGGATCAGGGAGGCTATGGCCGTCAGCAGCAGCGCCACGATCAGATGACCGCCAGACAGCAGTTCAATCATCGTGGCCAGCTTGACGCCTACCCCGGTCATACTCGTGACGCCGACGATCATGCCGGCGCAGGCGCATGCCGCCACGATCCCGACCGAAGTTTTGCCGGCCGAACTGAGAACTTCCCAAAAATCCCTTACGCCCATCCGCGTAGCGGCCTTGATCATGCTGGTGACAATCAGGATCCCCATCCCGACGAAGGCTGAGCGGGCTGGACTGTAGCCCAGAACCAGGACGATTACCAGGGCCACTACCGGCAGAATGAAGTGCCATCCGCTCTTCAACACGCCGATCGTCCGGGGGATCTCCGATTCCGGCAATCCCTTCATACCGGTCCGGCAGGCCTCGAAATGGACGTTCATGTAGATGCTCAGGTAGTAGAGGGCAGCCGGAATGGCGGCCATGATAATGATGGTGACATAGGGGGTGTGGGTGAATTCGGACATGATGAAGGCCGCCGCCCCCATGACGGGCGGCATGATCTGCCCTCCTGTTGAGGCGCAGGCCTCGACGGCGCCGGCGAACTCCGGCCTGTAGCCGATCCGCTTCATCATGGGGATCGTGAAGGTCCCCGTCGTGACGACGTTCGCGATGCTGCTTCCGGAGATCATCCCCATCAAGCCACTGCTGACCACGGCGATCTTGGCGGGACCGCCCCGGAGTCGTCCCGCCAGGGACACGGCCAGATCGATGAAGAACTTGCCGCCGCCGCCTTTATCCAGGAAGGCCCCGAAAAGGATGAAGAGAAAGACGATCGTCACCACAACGCCAAGCGGAATTCCGAAGACTCCCTCCGTGGTCATGTACATCTGGTTCAGGATCCGGTGGATGTCATAGCCCCGGTGGCCGAAACTGCCCGGGATCAGATTGCCGAAATAACCGTAGAGGAGGAAAATCATCGTCACGAACGGGAGAGGCCAGCCGATGGAGCGACGTGTCGCGTCCAGAACCATGACGACGCACAGCCCGCCAAGGATCATGTCGACGGTGTTCAGGGAGCCCATCCGGTTGACGAGGTTCTCGAAGTCCACCAGGACATATCCGCAGACGACGACCGCTAGGACCGCCCAGATCCAGTTCAGGAAATCCAGCGCCGGTTTATTCCTGAACAGCGGGTACAGCAAAAAAATGACGAAGAGGCTCAGCATCAGAACAGCCGCTCTCTGCATCATCGCCGGCAACGGGAAAATCAGCATCGTGGCGATGATGAACAGGGAGATGCCGGCACCCCCCAGCTTGATGAAAAGGTTCACGATTTTGCTTTGTTCGTTGTAGGTGAAGGCCTTTTCCTCCGACTTGGAGGCCAGCAGTTCGTCGGCCTTGGCCTTGGCCAGTTTGAATTCCTTTGCCATTTAGGGTCTTTCCTCCTTAAACGCTTTGGTCGTCTTTTTCCATACGCCGTCCGGGCTATCGCAAACGTCGGGGTGGTGCTGTCGCCCGATCTAAATTCATCTTTCAAGGCAAGCTGATCGGGCGCTGATTCATGCGGCGTTGAAGCCGAACACGGAACCCGAACAATCGTCAGGCCGAATTCCTCGGCAGCCACATGGCAACATCCGGATAGAGGATCAGGATGACGATCAGCAGGATCATAACGAAGAAGTAGGGGAGGATCCAGACAAAAATGCTGCCCATCTTCGCCTCCGCTCCGCCGAGGGCGGCAGCGACATAGGTGTTTACGCCGACCGGCGGCGTGATGAGCGCGATTTCGCACATGACCGTAATGAACACCCCGAAGAAGATGGGGTCCACCCCCAATTTGACGATGATCGGAAAGACGATGGGCAGGGTCACGATCATCATGCCGTAAATGTCCAGAAACATGCCCAGGACGCAGTAGATCGGGATGAGGACCAGGAGGAATGCGATGGGGCCCATGCCGGTCGAGGTGATGAATCCGATCATCTGCGGCATGGAGTCGGTCAACACGAGAAAGCGGGCGTAGAGGATGCCTCCCGCGACGATCGTCAGGACCATCGCCGTCAACTGGCCGGCTCGGACCAGCGAAGCGACGAATCCCTGCCAGCGGAAGCGGCCGGTCACGAATGAACAGATCAGGATGAAGAGGGTGGCGCAGCCGGCCGCTTCGGTCGGCGTGTAGATGCCCGCATAAATTCCGCCGATGATGATGAAGAACACGATAGGGATGACGCTCATCCGGGGGATGCTTTTAAACCGCTCTCCCCAGTTGGCCTCGCCGCCGCGCGGGGCCAGGCCCGGGTTGACCCGTGCGATGCCGTAGCTCAGCAGGCAGAACAGGAATGCCAGCAGAATTCCTGGGAAGATTCCGGCGATGAAGAGTTTTCCAATGGACTGCTCCGTGACGATCGCATAAAAAACCATGCCCAGGCTCGGCGGGATGAGGATGCCCAGCGTACCGCCCGCGGAAAGGCCGGCAAGCGACAGTCCGGGATCATAACCGTGTTTCTTCAGCTCCGGATAACTCATCGAGCCGATCGAGGCGACCGTGGCGGTGCTTGATCCCGTCACGGCGGCAAAGCCGGCGCAGCTCATGAAGGCCGTAATGAGCAGGCCTCCCGGCAGGCGGGAGAACCACTTCTGCACCCCGGCGTAGAAATCTGTGGCAAACCCCCCCTGATACGCAAATTCTCCCGTCAGGATGAAGAGGGGGACGCAGGCGAAGGTATAGGAAAGCGCATGTTCCCAGGTGACCATGGACAGCTGGTTCAGGGCGACCTGCCAACCCTCCAGGTAGGTATAGCCGGTGAGTCCGACCACGGCCAGCGCAAAACCGATCGGAATGCCGAGAACCATCAGAAACAGCAAAAAAACGACGCTCGATAAAACGATCATGACCATGGAATCCATCAAATGCTTGTCCCTCCATATCCGTTGATCAAGTATCGGTTCGATCCACGTCCGGGAATATGCTCTCCGGCCCCTTGAGGGATTGTCCGGCTAATCATGTTGCTCCAAGGCCGGCGCTCCGTGTTTTTTATGTCCGCCGGGGGGAATGACAATGGAAACGGCCAGCTGCACGATGAACAGCAGCAGGCAAACAATCGCAACCAGTTTGAAAGGCCAGATCGGCAGCAGGAGCTCGGAACTGACCTGATTGGCCTGGATCGCATAGACCATCTCTTCGCCTACCTTCCAGGCCAGGCCGGCGAAGAGGAGTGCGCCGGTGATTCCGATGATGGCGTTGAAAAGGGGGCGCAATCGAACGGCTTTTTCATAGACGATTTCCATCTTTACATGCGATCCAACGTTCCAGCAATCGGTGAGGAAAAGAAAGAAGGTCATCAACAGGAGGTATTCGACGACCTCATGGGCGCCCAGCATCGGACGGTTCAGAAAGTACCGCAAAACGACGTCGAACACGATCAGGACCATCATCGCCATGATGAGAACAGCGCCGATGTATGAGAAGATCCTGGCGATGGACAGCAAACACTTGTGGACGTTCTGGAGGGTATCCATTTCATCCTCCCGGGCAGATCATTCTTAGTTTATCGGATGTCTGTGACTGTTTCCGGGCGGCGCGCCGCCCGGAAACAGTGTCGTGATCAGTCGAACGGGGAAGCGGGATCAACCGTTCCGCAGCTCGGAACTGGTCTTTTGCTTGCTAATACAACTTTTTCAGCTTGGCCGTCTCGAAATGCTCCTTCAGCAGCTGCGCCTCGGGCATCTTCCCGTACTTCTCAACAAGCTTGTCCATCTTTTGGAGCATGTCCTTGGCCTCTTTACCCTTGCCGACTTTCACGCAATCGGCGATCCATTTTTCGTCCACGTCCTTGACGCTCTGCCGGAACTTGCCGGCCTCCTTCTCGTCAACCTGCATCACCTGCCCGCCCAGCTTTACCCATTGTTCAATCCCCTTTTGGGTTTCATGCTCGTACCCTTCCGCCACGTTCATGCCGCCCTCCCGGAAGACCTGGTACACGATATCTTGGAGGTCCGGTGGCAGTTTTTTGAAGGATTTCGGGCTCATGGCTGCTGGCACATCGGTCGTGGCCACCGGCAGGGATGTCATGTGCTTTCCCACCTCGTTGAGGCGATAGGATATGGCGCTTGCGGGGCTCATGAAGCAACCGTCGATCACGCCACGCTCCAACGATGCATATATCTCCGGCGTCGGCATCATCACCGGAACAGCGCCCAATGCCTTGAGGACATCAGCATGAATCCCGCCGCCGCTCCGAATCTTCATCCCTTTGAGATCGGCCAGGGTCCTGACCGGCTTGCGCGTGGCCACGATATTGTAGTTGTTCGTCACCGACCAGTAGGCGAGCATGGCCCCGGTCGACTCATACTCTTTCTTGATGAACTCGGGATAGAGTTCTTCCATTACCCGAACCGCAACCATGGCGGTGGGGAACTTGAAGGGCAATCCGCCGCCGAAGGCCAGATAGAAGCCGGTCGGATCATAGATGGGATAGGCAAGCGTGATGTCCGAAATGCCGGACCGAAGCGCCTCGAAGCCCTTCTTGGCCGTGTGCAGTGATTCGCTGTGGTACATCTTGATCTTGATCCGGCCGTTGCTTCTTTTTTCGATCTCGGATGCGACCCATTGGTGGCTGACCTGAAGATGGTGGGTCGGCGGCAGATAGGAAGAAAACTTCAACGTGATCGGTGAATCGGCAGCCGTTGCTGAAGAAATGTGAAAAAGTAGAACCACGATGGCACTTAAAAGGATCATTTTCAGGAATCTCACTTTGTCACCTCCATAGGCCCGATATGATGTTCACTCCGACTTGCGCGGCCCTGCGGCCGAAAGTCGCCTCAATCCTGTCTGATCGTCCTGCAAACCGCATCCAATCTTCGGAGATGGTTCGCTATGGCATGCTTCGCCTTTGCAACGTTCCGCTCGCACAGTGCCTCGAGGATCAACCGATGTTCTTCGTCCGTGGTCGGCAATTTCCCCAGGGTGTGATTCATCAGCCGGAAACGGACCATCTGCATGTGGGCGTTGAGATTCCGGTATATGTCGAGCAGGCGCCGATTCCCCATGACATTGAAGAAAAAAAGGTGAAACTCGCTGTCATACTCCATGAAGGCCCTGTAACTCTCACTGTCGTTCGGATTCACGACGAGGGAGACACCCCTCTGGTACAGATCCTTCAGGAACTGCAACTGTTCGTCGGTGATTTTTGCGGTAATCTCCTCGATGACCGCTGTTTCGAGGATCAGCCGCGTCTGCAGGATTTCATGGATGTCCGCTTCGGTGATGTTCTTGACATAGGTCCCGGTCCGGGAGGTGATGTCGATCAACCCCTCTCCCGCGAGCCTAAAGAGTGCATCCTTGATCGGAGTCTGGCTGACCCCCAGGGTTTCGCTGAGTTGCTTGATGTTGAGCTTGTACCCGGACGGGAAGTGGAACGTGGTGATGTTCTTCTTGATGTAATCGTATACCTTCTCGTTGATGTTGGTCACATCGATAATCGAAGGCATTGCCGCATTCTCACCCATTGGATCGCCTCGAAGATTTCTCCTGACGGGATGATGTGGTATGTGAAATCTGAAACCGGCAGGCAAATTCCTGTCATAGATGACTGTGAATGTCAAGATCTTTTCTGATCGCCCACTCCCCACAGGAGCATAAAACCACGCGGCTGATCCATCAGCGCATGGCTCCCAACCTCCGTTTCGATGCGATGGATCTCGTAATCGAAAAGCCAAGATGAACGGCTTGTATCATTATTTCTTGACAAACCAACCATGCTGTGAAATAAAATTAAATAAATGTGAAATTTCAGATTTTTTATATACCCATCCCGATACAGGGATTGTCAGGATAAGAAGTGATATAAGGAGCTTTGGGTGTTCGGCCCGTTCATGGGCTGGCTGCGCAGAGTCAAGGTGTGCACATGTCTTTCAAGGTTCTGTTGACCGAGTCTATCGCTGTGCAGGGGATTGATCTTCTGAAGCGGAGGGCTGAGGTCTGCATTGCGCCCAGTCCGCTGCTCGAGGATCTTCTGCCGCTGATTTCGGACGCTGACGCACTGCTGGTCCGCAGTTCACCGGCCGGAGAGGTGCTGATGAAGGGCGGCAGAAAACTTAAGGTCATCGCCCGACACGGCATCGGCGTGGACAACATCGATCTGGAGGCAGCGACTCGTCTCGGCATTTGGGTGGTCAACACACCGGACGCCAATACCAATGCTGTGGCGGAACATGCCCTCTGGGCAATCATGCATTGCGCCCGTCACTTCAACCGCGCCGAGAGGGCCTTCCGCCGCGGCGACTTTTGCGTACCCGGTTCGTTGCCGGGCTTGGTTCAGAAGCTCGGATACAGTACATGGGAACTCAGGGGCAAGGTTCTGGGATTGGTCGGCCTGGGACGGATCGCCAGGCGCCTGGCCCATATGGCCGGCGTCGGTATGGGCATGCGCGTGAAGGCCTATGATCCGCTGGTGGCCGACGATGTATTCACCGCTGCAGGCGTGGAAAGGGCCCGTGATCTGGACACGCTCCTGCAGGACACCGACTTCATCTCCCTCCATATCCCTTACCTCAGGGAAACCCATCACCTCATCGGTACGCGGGAACTGTCCCTGATGAAGCCGGGCGCCTTCCTGGTCAATGCCGCCCGGGGCGGTGTGGTGGATGAAGCGGCCCTCTTTTGGGCCCTGAAAGAGGGAAAACTGGCCGGTGCGGCCCTGGATGTCTTCGAGAAGGAACCCCCGGATCGGGATCTGCCGTTTCTCGAACTGGAGAATGTGGTCCTGACCCCCCACATCGCTGCCATGACCGATGTGGCGCTAATCAATATGGCCGTAGATGCTGCAGAGGGGGTCCTCGACGTTCTGGAAGGACGGATGCCGAAGTATCTGGTGAATGCAGAGGTACTCAGCAATGACCGGCATCCGAAGTGAATGGGGAAAGAGTGATATTGTCGGAAAGGACAGGTGAGATCATTGGGACGTGAAGTCAGATTGATGCAGGGCAATCAGGCTATCGCGGAGGGGGCCTTCTATGCGGGCGCCAGATTCTACGCCGGATACCCGATCACTCCCTCCTCGGAGATTGCCGAGGAATGCTCGAAACGGATGCCGCAACTGGGCGGCGTGTTCATGCAGATGGAGGATGAGATCGCCAGCATGGGCGCCGTCATCGGAGCGTCTCTGGCCGGGGCAAAGGCCTTCACGGCGACAAGCGGACCCGGCTTCTCACTGATGCAGGAAAACCTGGGCTTGGCCGTCATGGGCGAGGTGCCATGCGTGGTCGTCAATGTGCAGCGGTCTGGCCCCAGCACGGGGCTCGCGACAAAGCCGGGCCAGTCGGACGTCATGCAGATCCGGTGGGGAAGGCACGGGGATCAATCGGTGATCGCCCTCTCACCTGCCACGGTTTCGGAGTGCTTTTCCCTGACGGTTCAGGCATTCAATTTCGCCGAGAGATTCAGGGTTCCGGTCATTCTGGCGCCCGACGAGGTCGTCGGTCACCTGCGGGAGAACGTGACCGTTCCGGAACCGGGCGATTTGGTGGTGATCGACCGGAAAAAGCCGGCGGGCGTACCGGAAGACTATAAGCCATTTGCGGCGGATGCCGACGGGGTGGCGCCGCTGGCCGCCTTCGGCAGCCCTTATGTCTTTCATGTTTCGAGTTCCATGCACGGCCCGGAGGGATACAGCAACAACAACCCGGCCAATGCGACATGGCGCATCACCCAGTTGCACCGCAAGATCGAGCTGCACCGGGACGAGATCGTCCTCACCCGGGACTTCGATACCCAGGACGCGGACATCCTCCTGATAGCCTTCGGGGCCACGACGCGCGCAAGCCGGGCAGCGGCTCTGGAACTCCGGAAGAAGGGGATCAGGGCCGGCGTACTGCAGTTGATCACGCTCTGGCCCTTTGCCGACAAGGAGGTGGCACGGCTCGGCCAGAAGGCCAGAACAGTCGTGGTCACCGAGATGAACTACAGCGGCCAG